>CAZSWL010000184.1:0-8813 GCA_964610725.1 uncultured Bauldia sp. | reverse complement strand
GATGAAGGTGCGGCCGACGTAGTGGTTGCGGATGATGCCAAGGTCAAAGGGCAGGCCAGCGGCCTCGGCATATCCGATCGCGGCGGGAGTGCCCGAATCGGGCACCGGCACGACGAGGTCAGCGGTGACACCGCACTCGCGGGCGAGCTCGCCGCCGATACGCTTGCGCACCTCGTAGACGCCGCGCCCCTCGACGCTTGAATCGGGCCGGGCGAAGTAGACGTACTCGAAGATGCAGAAGCGCTGGCGAGTCGGTGCGAAAGTGAATCGGCTTTCGACCCCCTCAGACGTGATGATGACCATTTCACCTGGTTTGACGTCGCGAACGAACCGAGCGCCGATGATATCGAGGGCGCACGTCTCGGAGGCGAGGACGGAAGCGCCGTCGAGCTTGCCCAGCACAAGCGGTCTCACCCCGAGCGGGTCGCGGCAGCCAATCATTCTGTCGGCCGACAGGCAGACCAACGAATAGGCACCTTCGACCTGACCGAGCGCGTCAACGACGCGTTCGACCAATGATCCGGCCCGCGAAGTGGCAATGAGGTGGAGGATCACTTCGGTATCCGAAGTCGACTGGAAGATCGATCCGTTGCGCTGCAGTTGCGCCTGCAGCGTCAGCGCGTTGGTCAGGTTGCCGTTATGGGCGACGGCAAACCCGCCGCCGGAAAATTCGGCAAACAGCGGCTGGATGTTGCGCTCGACGGAAGCGCCCTGGGTCGAATAGCGCACGTGGCCGATCGCGCGGTCGCCGGCGAGAGCCTCGACGACCGAGCGCTTGGTGAAGCTGTCGCCGACCAGGCCGGGACGACGCACGCTATGGAAGCGACTGCCATCGAAAGTGACGATGCCGGCGGCTTCCTGACCGCGGTGTTGCAAGGCGTGCAAACCGAGCACGGTCAAGGCGGCCGCATCGGGATGGCCAAAAACACCGAACACGCCGCACTCCTCGTGGAGCTTGTCGTCGTCGGCGGGGGGCATCGCAAGGTCGGACATGGTGCGCGGGATCGCCTCTCTAGTCGCCGGCGGGAGCGGCGTTGTTCTGGATAAGATTGTCGAGGCCCTGCCGGTCGCCCGCGCCATAGCTCGGAGCATCGGGTGCGGCAGTGCCGCCGGGTTCGGTAGTACCATTGTCGTCGCCGGGCGCGCTGGCCTCGCTGCCACCGCTGACATCCTCGTTTTCGCCGCCGTGAATGCGCTTGACGATGCTGGCCTCGACGTCCTGGGGAAGCGCCGCCATCAGCCGTGCCCCGAGACCCTCCAGCATCCCCTTCGACCGCGCATTGGCGACCCACGTCGGGGAGGGCTGCACCAGCCAGTTGAAGAACAACAAAGCGACGACCAGCAGCAGGATTCCACGTGCCGCACCGAACAGGAACCCGAGCGCGCGGTCCACTGCTCCGACACGACTGTCGATCACGAAATCGGAAATCTTCATGGTGATGTAACTGGCCACGATCAGCGCGACGAAGAAGACCGCTGCCGCTGACACGATGACCTGTACCGTGCCGCTGCTGATATACGGCCGCAGCAGCGGAACGACCGGCTTGTAGAGGAAATAGGCGGCAGCCGCGGCCACCACCCACGACGCGATCGACAACGCTTCGCGGACGAATCCCCGCACCATCGCGAGAATCGCCGAGATCAACACGACGACGATCACGAACAAGTCGAGGACAGTCACCGCGATAGCCTCATCGCATCGCCGGCCGGCTAACCCGGCGCCGTTGACGGGCACTTGCTAGCACGATTCCGGCAATGCGTACTGCGGCAAAGCGCTGTCATCACGGGTCACGTACTCGGCGGGAAGCCCAGAAGTCACAGGCACCAGATAGGGAGGGGAGGCGCCCCGAATCAACACCTTTCTCACCGCCGCCGGCCCCTGCCGCTGCGGCCGGGTAGGCTCATCCGCGCCGGGCAGGCGCCAAGCCCGGCGGTTTCCCGGCCGGTCGATGACCTGTCAATCGTCGAGCGGCCGTGTCCGGGCGGCGATCGATGCCACCAGCTCCGCCAGGTGGCCGACTGCGGAGAGACCGCGACCCCCTGCCAACTCCTTCGCCGGCGACCCGACGGCTTTCGCGAAGCCCAGCTTCTCGGCCTCACGCAGGCGGGCGGGCGCGTGGCCGACCGGCCGCACCGTGCCCGACAGGCTCACTTCGCCGAAGTAGACGGTGTCGACCGGCAGCGGCGCGTTCAGACGTGACGAAACCAAAGCCGCCGCGACCGCCAAATCGGCGGCGGGCTCGGTGATCCTGAGACCGCCGGCGACGTTGAGATAGACGTCGCAATCACCAAGCCGCACGCGACAATGCGCCTCCAGCACGGCGAGCACCATCGCCAGCCGGCTCTGGTCCCAACCCACCACCGCGCGCCGTGGCGTGCCGAGACTGGTTGGAGCGACCAGCGCCTGGATTTCGACCAGCAGCGGCCGGGTGCCTTCCATGCCGGCGAAGACAGCCGCGCCGGTGGTCGCGGCGGAGCGCTCGCCGAGGAACAGTTCGGACGGATTGGCAACCTCGCCGAGGCCGCCGTCGCCCATCTCGAACACGCCGATCTCGTCGGTCGCACCGAACCGGTTCTTGACCGCTCGCAAGACGCGGAAGTGATGGTTGCCTTCGCCCTCGAAGTAGAGGACCGCGTCCACCATGTGCTCGACCACGCGCGGGCCGGCGATCTGTCCGTCCTTGGTGACGTGGCCGACCAGGACCACGGCCGTCCCGGACTGCTTGGCGTAACGGATCAGCGCCTGCACCGATGCCCGCACCTGGGTTACGGTGCCGGGGGC
The DNA here is from genome assembly GCA_964610725.1 of uncultured Bauldia sp. Lineage (GTDB taxonomy): Bacteria > Pseudomonadota > Alphaproteobacteria > Rhizobiales > Kaistiaceae > JBBDMC01. The sequence continues at coordinate 6,031 of CAZSWL010000184.1, read as the reverse complement.
GGAGCCGGCAAGATCCGTCCACAACGTCTGGATGGAATCGACGACAAGGAACCGCGGCGGCGCCTCGGCGCCAAGGGTCGCCAAAATGTCCTCTACGCTGGTTTCGGCGGCCAGCCTGACCGGCGCATCGGCAAGCGCCAGCCGCTCCGCCCGCAGCCTGATTTGGGCAACCGCCTCCTCACCGGAAACATACACCGCCGAATGTCCGGCTTTGGCGAGCGCACCGGCGACCTGGAGGAGGAGCGTCGACTTGCCGATGCCAGGGTCGCCACCGACGAGAAGGGTCGAACCACGGACCAATCCGCCTCCGGTGACCCGATCGAACTCGGCGATGCCCGACCTCAGGCGCGGCGCTTCCTCGCTTTTGCCGGTCAAGGGGGCAAGCGTGATGATGCGCCCGCCGTGGTGGGCCCGCCGCGAGGGTCCGCAGCCGACACCGCCAGCGGCCGTCTCCTCCGTCAGCGTGTTCCACTCGCCGCAATCGTCGCACTTGCCCTGCCAGCGGCTGGTGACCGCGCCACAATTCTGGCAGACGTATTGAGGCCTGAGGCGAGCGGCGAGGGCCAAGGTGGATCCTCCAAGGTTCACGATATGTTCTCACAAGCCTGCAATGATTTCAAGCTCGTTGTCGACGCACCCGGGCCCTGCTAGCCGGCGCCGTTCACGTAGATTCGTTGGTAGCGTCGCCCGAGGCCCGTAAGCAGCTCGTAGCCGATGGTGCCGGCATGTGCCGCGACTTCGTCGACCGGCACGTGCGGGCCGAACAGTTCGACGTAGTCGCCACGTTCAACGCCATGAAGGTGGCTGACGTCGATGGCAAGGAGGTCCATCGACACCCGCCCGATCAGGGGCGCGTGGCTGCCGCGCACGAAAACGCGCGCCCCCTGCCGGGCATCGGCGGAGCCGGCGGCGCGATGGTAGCCATCCGCGTACCCGACCCCGACGATCGCCAGCCGGCTCGGCTGGAGGGCGGTCTCGGCGGCGCCATAACCAACCGTCTCGCCGCGTTTGACGTCGCGCACTTGCAGCACTTCGGCTTCCAGCGTGACGACCGTCTGCATCGGGTTGGGGCCCTCCGCGCTCGCACGGGCGCCGTAAAGCGCGATGCCCGGCCGCACCAGGTCGAAGTGATATTCGCCACCGAGGAAGATGCCGGCCGAATTGGCGAGCGAAGCGGGGATGTTGGGCAGTAGCACCCGCACCGCCCGGAAGGCGGTGAGCTGGCGGCGGTTCATCGCATGGTCGGGCGTGTCGGCGCAGGCAAGGTGGCTCATCAACAGCGACGGGCGCACGGCATCGACAAGGTCGCGTTGCTCCGACAGTGCGCGCGCATCGGCCGGCGTCAGACCGAGCCGGTTCATGCCGGTGTCGACATGCAGCGCCGATCCGGTGCGCGCCCCCGCCCGCTTGACCGCCGCCCATTCCTCGATTTCGGGGATCGACCCGAGAACCGGCCTGAGATCGTGGGCCACCAGTGCGTCGGCGCTGTTTGGGACAAGCCCGTCGAGGACGTAGATCGCAGCATCGTGGACGGTGCTTCGCAAACGCACCCCTTCTTCGGGCAAAGCGACAAAGAACGTGTGGCAGCCGGCCTCTGCGAGCGCCTGCGCGGCCATCTCAAGGCCGATACCGTAGCCGTCGCCCTTGACCACTGCGGCGGTCGCAACGTTGTCCCCGACCCGGTCGGCGAGACCATGCCAATTGGCGGCGAGCGCGGCGAGGTCGATAGTCAACCGGCCGCCCGTCGCAAACGATCCATCTGATGTCGAAGCGGACATGGAGCAAAGCTAGCCGATTTTCATGGTGAGTGGGCCGAAGTGTGGCTTCTTCGACACGCTCCGAGCAGTATTGGAACTCCACCGCAAGACAAACGCGTTATTGCGGCGCAAACTTACAACGGGAGGATGATTCGTTCTCGGAGTGAGAACCATGGATCATCTAAGTCGCATCCTGTGCGGTGTCCTCCTCGCGGCCAGCCTCATCTCGGCCTCGCCGGCCTTCTCGCAAGATCGCGGCGTGTGGTTCAAGAGCCTGACACAGCCGAAGACAGGCTATTCATGTTGCGACATCGCAGACTGCCGCCGCACCGATGCCGATTGGCACGGCGGACAGTGGTGGGCGATCGTCGAGGGTCAGTGGACGCCGATTCCGCCCGACAAGGAACTCGACAAGCAATCGATCGACGGGGACGCGTACGTTTGCTCGAGCCCCAACCGCTACATCTATTGCTTCGTCAAGCCGGCCCTGGCGATGTAGGTCGTCCGGCTCAGCCGGCGCCGACCGCCTTGGCGTAGAGGTCCATCAGGCGCGGCCAGCCCTTGGCCGCAGCCATCGTGGCGCGGTATTTCTCCCAGCCCTCGCCGTGCCGGGGAAAGTCGCGGTGAACGAGGACAACCTCGGTCTGGTCGGGGCCGGCCGGGACGAAGCGCACGTCGACCCGGCTCGCGGCGGCCTCGTTGTCCTCCGGCATGCGGTCCGGCGTGATCTGCCAGGCAACCACGATATGGTTCGGTCGTGTCACGGTGAGCACGGTGCCCCAGCGCGACTCGGCGCCGTCGGTTGTGCGTTCGAAGCAGCGTCCGCCGATCTTCGCCTCGATGCCGATGGCGGCGAGCTTGTCGCCACCCCACGTCAGCTCGCGTGGCCACCAGTCGTTGAACTGATCGACGAACACCGCGAAGGCACGCTCGACCGGCGCTTGCACGGTCCGGCTGGCGACCAACAGGTCCTTGCCGCCTTCGGCGGTCTGTTCCTGCTTCTTGCCGCTCAGCCATTTGAACATAACGTTATCCGTCGAACGGCACAGGCAGCGATTCCTCATCCGCCAGGTTGGAGAACCGCGTCAGTGTGTCTTCGAAATGCAGCCGGACGGTGCCCGTCGGCCCATGGCGCTGCTTGCCAATGATAACCTCGGCGACGCCGTGGACACGGGCCATCTCGTCCTGCCAGGTCTCGTATTCCATGGTTCCCGGCTTTGGTTCCCGGTTCTTCAAATAGTATTCCTCACGGAAGACGAATAGAACCACGTCGGCATCCTGCTCGATCGAACCGGATTCACGCAGATCGGACAACTGCGGACGCTTGTCGTCGCGGTTCTCGACCTGACGCGACAACTGCGACACCGCCAGAATGGGAACGTTAAGCTCCTTGGCCAGTGCCTTCAGGTTGTTGGTGATTTCGGTCACCTCCTGAACGCGGTTGTCGGAGCGCCGGTTGTGCGCCTGCATGAGCTGGATGTAATCGATCACCAGCAAGTCGAGGCCGCGCTGGCGCTTCAGCCGTCGAGCCCGAGCGGCAAGTTGGGCAACGGTGAGGCCGCCGGTCTGGTCGATGTACAGCGGTATCTTCTGCATCTCGCGCGCCGCCTCGACGATATTGGCAAAATCGCGTTCGTCGATGCGACCGCGCCGGATATGAGCCGACGACACCCCCGATCGTTCGGCGATGATGCGGGTGGCGAGTTGCTCTGCGGACATCTCCAGGCTGAAGATGCCGACGATCCCGCCGTCCACGGTCTTGACCGCGCCGTCGGGTTGGACCTCTCCGCGCCAGGCCTTGGCGATATTGTACGACATGTTGGTGGCGAGCGCCGTCTTGCCCATGCCCGGTCGGCCGGCGAGGATGATCAGGTCGGAGGATTGCAGACCGCCCACCAGGCGGTCGAGGTCTTCCAGACCGGTCGCCATCCCGGACAGGTGGCCGTCGCGCTTGTACGCCGCGCTGGCCATGTCGATGGCGTTGAGCAGGGCGGTCTCGAACGGATGGAACCCGGCGCCGTAGTGACCGCGCTCGGCAAGCTCGAACAGCCGCTTCTCGGCATCCTCGATCTGCGCGGCCGGGGTCTGCTCGACCATCGCGTCGTACGCGAGGTTGACCATGTCCTCGCCGATGCCGATCAGCGCGCGCCGGATGGCAAGGTCGTAGATGGCGCGCCCGTAGTCCTCCGCGTTGATGACGGTCGTCGCCTCGGCCGCCAGCCGGGCGAGATATTGGGCGAGATTGCTGTCGCCGATGGTGAGGTCGGCCGGCAGGAAGGTCTTGATGGTGACCGGCGTCGCCACCTTGTTGAGGCGGATAAGCTGGCCGGCGACCTCGTAAATGGTGCGATGCACCGGCTCGTGGAAATGACCCGGCTCGAGAAAGTCGGCAACCCGGTAAAACGCCTCGTTATTGACCAGGATGGCGCCGAGCAGCGCCTGTTCCGCCTCCACGTTTTGCGGGACGCTGCGGTAGGTTTCGCTGGTCTCGGCGACGGCGCGTACCGCGAATGCCATCGTCGGCTCCTTCCTCGCTTGACGGGCGCCAGCCGCGAAACCGCCACTTCCGGAAAGTGCCGGCGACCATGCTCGCGCTACCGGTTGAAACATCGATTCCGGGCCACGGCCGGAACGACTCGGGCGAACGGAGAACCGTTCGCGAATTCCTGTTTAACACGGGTGGCAGATTCGCGAACCATCAGTCACGGAGTCACACGCAAATCACAATCACGCCAGCCAGGCCCTTGCGATGAGGCGGCCGCTGTCGCAGGCGGCCCCGGCTCCACGCGATTCGGCGACAGACCGCGGGTCATTCTCCCGCAAGCTTGAGGGGCGCGCGTTCCGTCTCGCGCTCCGCCCGCCTGAGCGCGTCTTCGGCGTCCTGCATATAGTCGCGGGTGAGAGGCAGGGCCTCCAGGCTCTTGGCAAGCTGAATCTGAAAATTCATCATTCCGCCGACCCGGAACGACGCCTCGGAGGCCGCCAGGTAGAACTCCCAGATGCGGCAGAACTGCTCATCGTAGACGGCTGCGACCTGCTCGCGGTGGGTAAGAAAGCGCTCCCGCCAGGCTCTCAGCGTCTTGGCGTAGTGGAGCCGCAGGATCTCGATGTCGGTCACGAACAATTGCGTCCGTTCGATGCGGGGGATGACCTCCGACAACGCCGGAATGTAGCCCCCCGGAAAGATGTAGCGCTGGATCCACGCACTGGTGTCGCCCGGCGGGCCGAAGCGGCCGATCGAATGGAGAAGCATCACTCCGTCGGGAGTGAGCAGGTCGCGACACGCCCGGAAGAAGGCGCCATAGTGGCTGACGCCGACATGCTCGAACATGCCGACCGAAATGATGCGGTCAAAGGGACCTTTGATGGCCCGGTAGTCCTGCAGCAGGAAGCGGACGCGATCGGCGAGCCCGCGCTCGTTCGCCCGCCGGTTGGAGACCGCGAGCTGCTCGTCCGACAGCGTCACCCCGGTTACGTCGACGTCGGCGTGTTCGGCAAGGTAGAGACCGAGCCCGCCCCAACCGGAGCCGATGTCGAGCACCCGCTGGCCGGGCTTGAGCGCCAGCTTGCTCGCCAGGTGACGTTTCTTGGCCTGCTGGGCGTCGTCGAGCGAGCTGACGTCACTCTCGAAATAGGCGCATGAATACTGAAGATCGCTGTCGAGGAAGAGCGAATAGAGGCGTCCGTCCAGATCGTAGTGGGCGTGGATGTTGCGGCGGGCGCGACCGGGCGGATTGAACTGGCGCAGGCGCCGCGTCGCAACCCGCAGCGCCGCAGTGACGATCGCCGGCCACGGCGGCAGCACCCCCTGGGCGTTCGCCAGCACCAGGTTGAGAAACTCGTAGATCGAGCCCTGCTCGATCACGTAGCCGCCGTCGACAAACTCCTCGCCGAGCTTGAGGTCGGGGTGGCGCACGATGTTGCTGACGGCGCGGTCGGAAGTGAATCGGATGCGCACGTGCGGGCCCGATCCATCACCGTAGGACCGCGATCCACCGTCCGGGTCGACTACCTCCAACGACCCGACCTTGACGGCGCGGCCAAGGAACCTGTGCAACAAGCCATTCATGGCAAACCGGGCGGCACCCCTCCGAGAACCCTCACGGGAACCGATGTTAGCCCCGACGGCGATCGCGTCTCAACCGGCGCCGGGCTCGTCCGGTGCGGGGGCCGTCTCAACCGCGTCGTCGGCCGGCGCCTCGCCGCTCGATGGTAAGGGCGGCGCCTCGGGCGCACCCTCGGCAAGGGTTACGTCCTCGCCGCGCGCCTGCCGC
>CAZSWL010000183.1:0-5527 GCA_964610725.1 uncultured Bauldia sp. | reverse complement strand
CGAACACGATCGCGCGCGAGGACGTGGTGCCCTGGTCGATGGCAAGGATGTGGTCGGTCATCGCGCGCTATGGCGAGCCGGTGAGCTGACGTCTTCCACCGTCAGGGCCACGATTGTTCGTTTTCTCCGCCGGATGGGCCGTGTGGGCGCGGAGCCACTGCGCCACCTGCTCTTTTTCGGCATCATCCAGCCGCAATCCGAGCTTGGTTCGCCGCCACAGGACGTCGTCTGCCGTCGTCGCCCATTCGCGCTCGACCAGATGGCGGACTTCGGCTTCGTGGAGATCGTGGCCAAAACACCGCCCGAGGTCGTCGTACGACTTGGCACTGCCGAGGATCGCGGATGCCGTACGTCCGTAGAGCCGGAAAAGACGTGCGGCATGTTGACCGTCGAGAAAGGGATAGTGGTCGCGCAGCCTCTGCAATTGCGCGGCGAACGCGACCGCGGGAAACTCTCCGCCCGGGAGCGGTGCCGTCGCCGTCCATGGGGCGCCCTTCACGCCGATCAGTTGGCCGACCTGGTCGAGCACGTGTTCGGAGAGCCTGCGGTAGGTGGTGAGCTTGCCGCCGAAAACGTTGATGAGCGGCGCCTCGCCGTCGCCGCCCTCGGACTTCAGCACGTAGTCGCGGGTCGCCTCCTGGGCCCGCGAGGCATGATCGTCGAACAGGGGGCGCACACCGGCATAGGCCCACACGACATCTTCGCGGCGTACCGGTGCCACGAAGTACTCGCTCGCCGCTTCACACAGATAGTCGATCTCGGCGTCGGCGATCTCGACCCGCGATGGATCGCCGTCATAGTCGCGGTCAGTGGTGCCGATCAGGGTGAAATCGTTCTCGTAGGGGATGGCGAAGATGACGCGTCCGTCGCGATTCTGGAAGAAAAAGGAGCGCGGATCGTCGTATTTGCGCTTCACGACAATGTGGCTGCCTTCGACCAGCCGGACATTGCGGGCGCCGCGGTGCCCGACGACGTTGCGCAGCACCTCGTCGACCCAGGGGCCGCTCGCATTGACCAATAGCCGCGCCTTGATCACCAGCTCGTGCGGCTCGTCGTCCGGTGTCGTGCTCGCAAGCGCTATCCGCCAGAGGCCGTCGCGGCGCTCGGCCGTGGTCACGCGCGTGCGGGTGCGGACATGGGCGCCGCGGTCGGCGGCATCGCGCGCGTTGAGGACGACGAGGCGGGCGTCGTCCACCGAGCAGTCGGAATATTCGAACGCTTTCGAGAACATCGGCTTCAGCGGCTTCGCCGCCAAATCGCGACGCATGTCGAGCGTCTCGGTCGGCGGCAGCAGCTCGCGGCCGCCGATATGATCATAGAGGAAGAGGCCGAGGCGGAGCAGCCACGCCCGGCGCAGCCCCGGTGCATACGGAAGGATGAAGCGCAGCGGCCGGATGATGTGTGGCGCCATCCGCCACAGCACCTCGCGTTCCTTCAGCGCCTCGCGCACGAGGCGGAACTCGTAGAACTCGAGATAGCGCAGACCCCCGTGAATGAGCTTGGTCGCTTTCGACGACGTGCCGCTGGCGAAGTCATTCATTTCGGCGAGAAAGACCGAGTAGCCGCGACCGACCGCATCGCGGGCAATGCCACACCCGTTGATGCCGCCGCCAATGACGCACACGTCATATGTCGCCTCTTCATGCATCGCCCCTCCCCCGCGCATTTCGCGTCACGGCAAAGTCGCCACGACCCCAAAGCGCTCTCCCGGACGGCCGGCGCCGCCGGCACGATCGTGTGCGCGCCTTCGCCATTGTACGACCGAAATGGATATGCACCGACCAGTTTGCGCATTGCGCCAACAAACCTGTGCGAGCCTTGCTCGCGGGACATTTCGACTACGCCCCCGAAGATATCTTGCAAGGCGATGCGCGGCCTGGATCGTTCCTGCGGGCGTCGCCGACCTTGCCGCGGCCGGCGGTGTCGATTCACCTAGGCCGCGTACTCATAAAGCGTGAGACCAATCAGACCGGTCTCACGTCCGCTCTCGGATGAATCGCCGACATTGCCGGTGCGTCTCCGAATGTCCGAGAAGCGCCAAAGGCGGACATGAGAAACACCAACGTTGCGGCACGCGGGCCGGAGTTGCGCAAGCGACGAGAGGCCCGTTTGAAAAGTTGCGGGACTTGACCCCGCTTCCAGATCGCCCATTTCCGTGCAAGTCGCCGCAATACAAGTCCGCGAGGTGAGTGTCAGCTCTTCCTCGCATTGCGCGCGCATGGTCCTCGCCTGCTTTCCTCGTAAGTGAACCTGAAGGAGAAATCGGTAATGTCGACGGAAGATGAAGTCCGCGCAGCATCGGCAAAATTCTACGCTGCGTTAAACAGCATGGCCAACGGGAACGCTGGTCCGATGATAGACATCTGGTCGCATAGTAATGCCGTAACGACGATGCATCCGATCGGCAATCGCGAACTCGGGTGGGAACAAGTCCGGGGCTCATGGGAGCAATTTGCCAAAATCGCCACGGACGCGCGCGTTCAACTAGACGACCAACTGTTACGGGTCGCCGATGACATGGCGTACGAACTGGGTATTGAGCGCGGCCATTTAACGATCGCCGGGCACGAGGTTCACACTATTAATGATCGCGTCACGAACATTTATCGCCGTGAAGCGGGGGGATGGAAGATCGTCCATCACCACACCGACATCTCGCAGGCAATGATCAAAATCCTTCAAGGACTGCAGGCGAAGACCTAGCGCGTCCGGCGTCATCGCGTTGCGGACCGCCGGAGCCGCGTGTCGGCAGGCTGGCGGATACCGTACTGGTGCATGCGAAGCAGATGGGCTTTCCCCTGAGCGCCAGCGACAGAAAAACTCCCTTTTTGAGCAGGTCGTCGCATGCGGCGTCGATGTCCGTTCAGGGTCAAACTGCGACATGGCTGCGACAAGTGCCGGAGTCCGCTTTCGGGTGACTTTGCGACATCAAGCCGTCGGCTTGCGGTAGATGATCGCCTCGTGATTCAAGCTCCGAAAAGGAGTTTTGGTCATGTGATACGCACTCAGCGAAGCCGAATGGAAGACTATCCAGCCGATCCTTCCGTGCAAACCGCGTGGCGTCCCGCGCGTCGATGACCGGCGTGTTCTGAACGGCATCTTCTGGGTTCTGCGATCCGGTGCGCCGTAACGCGACTTGCCGGATCGGTATGGCCCTTACACGACCTGCTACAACCGGTTCGTCCGCTGGCGCAGGGCCGGCGTCTGGGACCAGATCATGGAGCGCCTCGCTGCCGCCCACGACGCTGCCGTGCGGATGATCGACACATCGGTCGTACGCGTCCACCAGCATGGAGCCTGTATCGCCAAAAGCGGCGAACAGGACATTGGCCGCTCCCGTGGCGGGCTCACTACAAAGCTTCACGCCGTCGTGGATGCCAATGGCTTGCCGGTGCGGCTCGGCCTCACCTGTGGCCAGGCCCACGATAACCGGCTCTGCGCAGCGCTCCTGCAACGGCTCCCTCAAAATGCGCGACTGTTGGCAGATCGCGGATATGACGCGGATTGGATCAGGGCGTTCGTCGCGGAGGGCGGTGCATGGGCCAACATCCCGCCCAAAAGCAACAGGAAGGCGCCGATCTGCTTCAGTCCCTACCTCTATCGTGATCGCAATCTGGTCGAGCGGATCTTCAACAAGATCAAGCAATGTCGCCGCGTGGCAACCCGGTACGACAAGCTCGCAGCCAACTATCTGGCGTTCGTCAAGCTCGCCTGCATACGTCTATGGCTACGGGTTTGTGAGTCCACGCCCTAGGCTGGTCTCGCTGCATCCAGATCCGATTGAGACCGCGCCGACGGGCGAGCGCCTCGGTCCTCATTTCGGCAACGGCCCGGCGACGATCCTCTTCGGCGGCTTGCGGAGGAATCGATTAACCCTGTTTGCCGATCGCGCCATTCGAACCGCCCCGATGACGCAGATTCGACTTCACTGGAGCGCAAACAGAGCGTTGATGGTGGTCGCTTGGGGAGCCCGATCCATGGACGAGCCAGTTGTTGCGTTCAGCGCCACAGCGTTTCTTGGCAGCCTGCGGGAGTGCCTGGAGCAGGCCCAGGCCATGGCGGAAGCGGCGGACGCATGCGCCCGCGCGGGACACGCGGCCAGGGCCGTCGACCTTGCCGGCAATGTCGGGGAACTTGTCCACGACGCGGAACTGTTGCTGTGCACGGCGACCGGCATCGCGCGGTTCATGTCGCCGGGCGCCGGTGGTCGACCGACTACCCCGCCGGTCGGGTCCGAAAAGGCAGCGGAGCGACCCGCCGACGCTTTGCTCGCTGCAGGAACTCTCAACAATCTGCTCCGCCAGGCCCGACAGCGTCTCGACAAGGCGGCGAGCGTCGCCAGGGCCGCGGAGCTGGTTGCTGTAGCCGGCAAACCGGACGAGGCCGTGCGCTTTGCCCTCGATGTCGCGCCTCTCCTCCACGACGCCAAGCGGTTCATCAACGCGGCACGCTCGTAGAAGCCGCCTGTCGACGAGGCGGGAGCGGCCGGACCGAGTTGACCAAGGTTCCTCGCCACGGTCCCCTGCCCCGCCCGCACCCCTTGGGCCTCCAGCGCTGTTTGCATCGGTGGCCCAACCGGTCACTCAAGGGGCAGATGTTCATCGCGGCATCGATGCCAGCTCGAAGCGAAGTGCCTCAGGCAGCCCCTGACTTCCGCGCCGCCGCCGCGGCGAGGTGCGTTGCGAGGAAGGCGCGGGCATGCCTCGCAAGCTCCGGGCCGTCCGTCCACAGGTTTCGCCATACGGCGAGATCGTTCGAAAGGCCCCGTGCCACGACCGCCGATGAAAAGGATTCGAACGTTATCGGTCCGGTGTAGCCGATATCGGCCAAGGCATGAAAAAATCCGGTGAAGTCGATATGCCCGGAGCCCAGAAATCCGCGGTGGTTTTCCCCGACGTGAATATATCCGAGCCGGTCGCCAACTTCGTGAACGGGACGGACAAGATCGTCCTCTTCAATATTCATGTGATAGGTGTCGAGATGGATCATGACGTTGTCGCGGCCGATGTCGTCGGCGAGGTCGAGAACCTGCCGGGCCGTGTTGACGACGTTCGTCTCGTAGCGATTGCACACTTCAAGTCCAAGCACGACATCCAGTGAAGCCGCTTCGTCGGCGAGGTCCTTGAGGACGGCGACGGCATTGCGCCTGCCGCGCGGCGACAGCGGGGCCGGATATTTGCCGAGCGCGCTGTAGAGGGCGCCGGTCAACACACGCGCCCCGAGGCCCGCAGTTGCAGCGAGCGACGACTGCAAGAGCCGTGCGCCGCGTTCGACCACAACCGTGTCCTCGCTCGATACATCGGCGTCGAACGCCAGCCCGCGCGAACACACGACCTGTCGCCCCGCCTTGCCCAACGTTGCACGAGCGTGGGTGACATCCAACGTGTCGAGGTCGTGGAGCGAGAGCTCAAGCAGATCGAACCCGGCCGCGCTCGTGCGCGTGGTCGCAAGCTCGATCGACTCGCGGGAGGTGTCGCCGGTCCAGACCAGCGCATGAATGCCGAGCGGATTAGGCGTGGTATCCTCC
>CAZSWL010000182.1:0-9203 GCA_964610725.1 uncultured Bauldia sp. | reverse complement strand
TCAGGCTGTCGAGCAGGTTGAGGTTCTTGAAGATCAGATAGATCGGCACCAGCACGCCCACCGCCGGCATCATCTTGGTGGACAACATCCACATCAGGATGTCCCTGGTGCGCCGCGTCGGCGAGAAGGCCATCGACCAGGCGCCGGGCACGGCGATGACGAGGGCGAGGATGGTCGAGCCGCCGGCGATGATCACCGAATTGAAGAAATGCTTGAAGTAGTTGGAGCGCGCCTGCACCTCGAAGAAGTTTTCCAGCGTCCAGTGCGGCGGCAAAAACGCCGGCGGAAACAGGATGGCGTCGCCCTCGCTCTTGAAGGCGGTGAGGATCGTCCACAGGATCGGGAAGAAGATGATCAGCGCCACGATCCAGGCAAGGATCGTGAACGTCCATCTCCTTTGCGGCGTGACGGCGCGGGCCATTTGTTGCGGCTCCCTCAGGCCTCGAGATTGCGGCCGACGATGCGCATCAAGAACAACGCCACGATGTTGGCGAGGATGACCGCGATGACGCCGCCGGCCGAGGCACCGCCGACGTCATAGTCGAGCAGCGCCTGGTGATAGACGAGGTAGGTGACGTTGGTGGAGGCGTAGCCGGGCCCGCCGCTGGTGGTGACGAGGATCTCGGCGAAGATCGACAGCAGGAAGATCGTCTCGATCAGGATGACCACCGTGATGGCGCGCGCCAGATGCGGCAGCACGATGTAGAAGAACATGCTGACGGGGCCGGCGCCGTCCATGCTCGCCGCCTCCTTCTGCTCCTCGTCGAGGGACTGCAGCGCCGTCAGCAGGATGAGGGTGGCGAAGGGCAGCCACTCCCACGACACGATGATCACGATCGAGAACAGCGGAAAGTCTTCCAGCCACGGTATCGGGGCGATGCCGAAGCGGGTGGTGATCCAGGCGAAGATGCCGTAGTTCGGATCGAGCATCATGTTCTTCCACACCAGCGCGGCGACGGTCGGCATGACGAAGAACGGCGAGATGACGAGAACGCGGACGGTTCCCCGCCCGACGATCGGCTGGTCGATCAACATGCCGAGGAAAATGCCCGCGATGACGGTGATCGCCAGCACCGAAACGGTGAGGATCAACGTGTTGCCGAAGGCCTGGAAGAAGGACGGGTCGGTGAGGAAGTAATAGTAGTTCGCCCAGCCGGCGAAGCCGCTGTTGATCGGATTGAGCAGGTTGTAGGTCTGGAACGAGTACCACAGGGTCAGCGCCAGCGGCACGATCATCCAGACGAGCAGCACGGCGACCGAGGGCACCAGCATCGCGCGCGCCACGGTGCGAGTGTTTGCCGCTGGCATTGCTTCCCCCCAATCAGCGCGCCTGTCCGCTCGGCTCACCCCCGCGGCTTGCCGTCGCCGCTGTGGGCCAATCGCGGTGGCGCCGCTGCCGGTTGTGTCCCCCGCCTCGCGTTCGCACGGCGACCGGCGAAGGCTGCCCGGACCGACGGATCGGAACGGGCAGCCTCCTTTGGCCTCGGGAGGGACTCTACTTGATATAACCCGCCTTGGTCATGGTGCGGGTGGCGACGTCCTGGGCCTGCTTGAGGGCGTCGTCGACGCTGGTCTGCCCGGCGAGCGCGGCCGAGAAGATCTGACCGACGGTGTCGCCGAGACCCTGGAACTCGGGAATGGCGACGAACTGGACGCCGGTATAGGGCACGGGCTCGACCGTCGGGTGCTGCGGATCAGCAGCGTTGATCGACGCCAGCGTCGCCGCCGCGAACGGTGCGGCCTGGTACTGAGGGTTGGCGTAGAGGGAGGTACGAGTTCCCGGAGGCACGTTGGCCCAGCCGTCCTTCGACGCGACCAGCTCCTCGTAGTGCTTGGAGGTCGCCCAGTCGATGAACTTCTCGGCGGCGTCGACCTTCTTGGAGCCGGCGGGAATGGCCAGCGCCCACGACCACAGCCAGTTGGCGCGCTTGCCGAGGCCCTTGTCGGGCGCCAGGGCGAAACCGACCTTGTCGGCCACGGTCGAGGACTTGGGATCGGTGACGAAGGAGCCGGCAACGGTGGCGTCGATCCACATGCCGCACTTGCCCTGCTGGAACAGGGTCAGGTTCTCGTTGAAGCCGTTCGACGAAGCGCCGGAGGGACCGTCGGCCTTCATCAGGTCGACGTAGAACTGTATGGCGTCGTGCCACTGCTGGGTGTTGAACTGCGGCTGCCACTTCTCATTGAACCAGCGCGCGCCGAACGAGTTGGCGAGCGTGGTGAGGAAGGCCATGTTCTCGCCCCAGCCGGCCTTGCCGCGCAGGCAGATGCCGTTGATGCCGTTGGCACGGTCGGTCATCTTGTCGGCGGCGTCCTTGATGAAGTCCCAGGTGGGCTTGTCGGGCATGGTGAGCCCGGCTTTCTCCATCAGGTCCTTGCGGTACATGGTGTAGGAGCTCTCGCCGTAGAAGGGAGCGGCGTAGAGCTTGCCCTCGTAGCTGAGACCGGCGCGGATCGGCGGCAAGAGGTCGTTGACGTCATAGGTCGGGTCGTTTTCCAGCGCCGAAAGCTGCACCAGCCAGCCGTTCTTCGCCCAGATCGGCACCTCGTAAGTGCCGATGGTGAGGATGTCGTACTGGCCGCCCTTGGTGGCGATGTCGGTCGTCACCTTCTGACGCAGCACGTTCTCCTCCAGCGTCACCCACTGCAGGCTGATGTCGGGGTTCATCTTGGTGAAGTCGTCGGTCAGCTTCTGCATGCGGATCATGTCGCCGTTGTTGACGGTGGCGATGGTGAGCTGGGTGGCGGCCAACGCCGGTCCGGCGACAACAAGCGAAGCGGCGCCCAAGAGGGCGCTGAGCGTCATCTTCATGATTTCCTCCCTGCGATGCCTATGAGCATTCGTGAGCATTTGCTATCGCAATGATCATATGATCAGCACACTTGCGACACTCTGTCAATGCCCGGTGGCGTCGCCGTGGCGGTGAAATGGCATTTGGCAGGCGGTGACGACACGTGGCTGGCCGGCGCGTCGCCGGTGAAAGCGACGGCGGGAAAGGCGAACGGCCGCTCCGCTCAGCCGAGGTCGAGCAGCGAGCGCGCCGTCGTCTCGTTGGTGATGAGCCCGTTGACGAGGCGGCCGAGGAGGGCGGCGTGGATCGGCAGGATCTTGGCGGTGCCCTGGGCGATGCCGACCACAAAGTCCTTGGGAGGAACCTGGCGCGGCGCGCTGGTCAGGCGGTCGTTGGTGCCGCCGTCGATGATCCTCCCGGCAGCGTCGAAGGCCCAGCCGGTCACCTCGCCCACCGCTCCGAGACGACGCATCTCGGCAAGTTCGGAATCGGAAATGAAACCGTCGATGAGAAGCTGGGCGCTCTCGTCCATCTGTCCGATGCCGATAAGGGTCGCGGTCGCGCTTTTGGCAAGAGCAAGCAGGCGACGCACCGGCTCGAGCTGTTGCAGTTGATCGCGTTGCTCGCGCGATGGCACCACCACCGGCAGGGGCATGGGGTAGTGCGGCGCTTCGGTCAGGTCGGACAGCTGGGCAAGCACGTCGTAGAAGCTCGCCGGGCCCTGCATGGAGATGTGACCGACCAGCGACACCAGCTTGTGCTGGTGACAGGTCATGCGCGGCATGCGTTCGACGGCAGCGCGCAGGGTGCGGCCGGTGCCGACGGCGACGACCTGGGGATCGGGGCTGCGCAGGGTCTGCTCGAGGAAAGAGGCGCCGCGCTCGGCGATGCCCAGCACGATGCTGTCGGAGGCCGGGTCGCTCGGAACGACCTCGCAAAGGGCAAGACCGTGGCGCTCACTCAGCCGGGCAGCGAGCTCCATGCAGGTGGCGATGGGATGGTCCAAACGGAAGGAAATCAGCCGTTCCGAGAGGGCAAGCGACACCAAACGCTGGGCCGTCGGACGCGACACGTTGAGCTTGCGGGCGATCTCGTCCTGGGTGTTGCCGGCAACGTAGTAGAGCCAGCCGGCGCGCGCCGCGTCGTCGAGGCGCGATTTCTCGTTGCGATCGGCGTTGGTCTTGGCCCTCCTGATCATTGCGGCAACAGCTCGCTCATCGAATGGAAGACGCGGTCGGCGCCCGCCGCGATCAGTCGCGGCGCGATATCGCGCCCGGCATAGTGGCTGCCGCCGATGAAACCCCACACCGTCATGCCGGCGGCCTTGCCGGCCGCGACGCCGACGACGGTGTCTTCGATGACCAGAGTGCGCCGCGGCCGGGCGCCCATCTCGGCGGCGATGAACAGATAGAGGTCAGGCTCGGGCTTGCCGCGATCGACCATGGCGACATTGAAGACGCGGTCGGCGAAATAGGGCGCCAGCCCGGTCACCGCCAACGTCAGGCGGATGCGCTCGATGTCGCTGGAGGAGGCCAGGCAGTAGGGGCGATCGAGGTGGCTGAGCACGTCGCCGACATGGGGCATCGGCTGCAGCGCCGCCTGGAACGCCGCCGTCAAGTGGGCGCGGAGATCGGCGGCGAAGTCCGCCGGCAGGGGCCGGCCGAGCGCCTGCAGGTAATAGGTCGCGACCTCGCTCGCGCTCCTGCCGAGGAAACGCTCGAACACGCAATCAAGCGCGATGGTGAGGCCGTGGCGGCCGAGCGTGTCGCGCAGGCAACGGCAACTGAGCAACTCGCTGTCGGCGACGACCCCGTCGCAATCAAATATCACCAGGTCGAAATCGGTCACCACGCTCGAAAAACTCGGTTGGGCGAAGAATTCCCGAAAGATCAACTAACCGCTGCCATCTTAGAGCATGTGCTCGCCAGTTGAGCAACTGATCGCCAGGTGTGCGGGACGTTGCCCGCCAGCGGCGGGGCAAGCAAGTGCCGCGGCGGGCAATCGCCGGCGATGCGCACGGTTGCGGGCGTTGTCCCGTCATCGGCCATTTGTCGGACCTGCCGCATTTGTCAGACTTATTCATCGGACCTATTGTAGCCGGCTCAGAAGCCGTCGCAGGCGCGACAAGGCGATCGGCCGGATGGCACGACGCCGGATCGACGTGACCATCGCAGAGGTCGGTAGCATGCGCTAATGTGTATTCCGAAAGTGACAGGATCACCTGAAACAGGGAGGATGACGAAATGAGAAACTGGCTAGTCGCAGCAGGTGTGTGTGCGTTTCTGGCGAGCCCGGCGGCGCACGCCGCCGACATGAGCTGCGCCGGCAAGAACTTCGTGTTCTTCCCGGGCGGGCCCGAGGGCGGAGCGTTTGCGTCGATCGTGTACGCCGGAGCAAAGGCGGCGGCCGACCAGACCGGATGCCACGTCGACTACGTGTGGTCGGATTGGAACCCGCAAAAGATGGTGCAGCAGTTCAGCGAGGCGATCGCCCGCAAGCCGACCGGCATCTCGATCATGGGCCATCCCGGCGACGAGGCGCTTGATCCGCTCATCGACCAGGCGCGCAAGGCCGGCATCATAGTGACGAGCTCGAACGTCGACCTGCCGAAGGCCGAGGGCGCCTACAAGACTTCCGGGTTCGGCTATGTCGGTGCCAAGAACTATACGGCCGGCGAATCGCTGGCCACCGGCGCGCTCAACATCTGCGGCCTGAAGTCAGGCGACGAAGCGTTCGTGTGGGGCCTGCTCGGTCAGGCCGGCCGCGGCGAGCGCACCAAGGGCATCATCGACGTCCTCAAGAAAGCCGGCGTCACGGTCGACTACCTTGAGATTTCCGACGCGGTGAACGGTGACTCGTCGCAAGGCATCCCGATCTTCGCGAGCTTCGCTGCTTCCCATCCCGGGATGAAGGCCGCATTCATCGATCACGGCGCGTTGACGGCGACGATCCCGGCTTACATGAAGGCGGCGGGCAAGAAGCCCGGCGAAATCTGCGGCGTCGGATTCGACCTTTCCGCGCCGACCGTGCAGGGTATCGAGGATGGCTATATCGCCGCCGTTCTCGACCAGCAGCCCTTCCTGCAGGGCTATCTGCCGATCCTGCAGCTCTACCTGACGTCGAAGTTCGGCTTCGCCGGCATGGATATCGACACCGGCGCGGCCCTGATCACCAAGGCGAACATCGACGCGGTGGCGCCGCTGGCCAAGGAGGGCATCCGCTAGTCACGCACTGGCGAACAGGCTGACGGGACGGGGCGACAGGCGCCCCGTCCCGCGTTTTCCCCACCAATCAAGACGTTTGCCGCATGGACGCGACCGCGCCGCTTCTGCAACTGAAGGGAATCCAGAAATCCTTCGGTCACATCCGGGTGCTGAGGGACATCGACCTGGAGATCAACTACGGCGAAATCGTCGCGCTGATCGGCGACAACGGCGCCGGCAAGTCGACCCTCATCAAGATCATCACCGGGGTCTATGCGCCGTCCGCCGGCGAGATCTACTTCAAGGGGGAGCGCATCACCGTTCGCGACGCACGCGCCTCGCGGGCCCTCGGTATCGAGTGCGTCTATCAAGAGCGGGCGCTGGCCGAGCAGCAGGAACTGTGGCGAAACGTTTTCGCCGGGCACGAGCGTACGACCTTCCTCGGCTTCCTCGACCTCGGCGCGCAACGGCGGGAGACCGAGCAGCTTATGCGTACGCGCATGGGTCTGACATCGCAGGCAATCACGGTCGACAGCGAGGTCGGCGGCCTCTCCGGCGGCGAACGGCAGGGCGTGGCGATCGCCCGCGCCCTCTACTTCGACGCCGATCTGATCATTCTCGACGAGCCAACGATGGGTCTGTCCATCACGGAAACCGAGCGAGTTCTCGCGTTCACCCGGTCCATCCGCGACCACGGAAAGTCGGCGATCTTCATCGACCACAACATATTCCACGTTTACGACGTGGCCGACCGCTTCATCATTCTCG
This sequence comes from uncultured Bauldia sp., assembly GCA_964610725.1. Classification (GTDB taxonomy): domain Bacteria; phylum Pseudomonadota; class Alphaproteobacteria; order Rhizobiales; family Kaistiaceae; genus JBBDMC01. Next base: position 2,440 of record CAZSWL010000182.1, on the reverse strand, counting down.
ATCGCGGCCGTATTGCCGAACGCTTTGAGAAGTCGGAGGTGACGCGCGAGAAGCTGGTCGAGACCATGGTCGCCCTGCACGACGCCGGGACGGTGAGTCTGATATGACATCGGCAACCGCCAAGTCGCCGACGCGGGCCGGGGGACCGAGCTTTTTTCACACCTACCGGTTCCAGATCAGCATCATCACGCTGCTCGTGGTTCTTTACGCCGTCTTCATCATCCGGGCGCCTGGCACCTATCTCAGCTTCAATATCTATCGCTCGTTCATGATCTCGATCCCGTTTTTCGGGCTCATGGCAATGGCGGCGACCTTCATCGTCACCCTCGGCGAGATCGACCTGAGCTTTCCGTCGATCGCCGGGTTTTCCGGCTGGGTCTTCGCGGCCACTTACGTCAACACCAGCAGCTTCATTCTCGCTCTGGTCCTTTGCCTGGTCGTGGGCGCGATCCTCGGCCTCATCAATGGCCTTCTCGTCACCAAGGTCGGCATCCCCTCGATCGTGGCGACGATCGGAACGATGTTCCTGTGGAGCGGCCTGGTGAACGTCGTGACCGAAGGCCGCGGCATCCCCATCGCGCAGATCACCGCCGCGCCTCTCCATTCGCTGTTCGTCGGGGAGCTGTTCGGCCAGATCCCCGCGCAGTTCCTCTGGTTTCTCGCCGGCTCGACAGTGATGGGCCTGATTTACAAGCGCCATCGCTTCGGCAGCCACGTGCTGTTCATCGGCGACAATGCGGACAGCGCGCGCATGATGGGCATTCACGTCGACCGGGTAAAAACCCTGTGCTTCGTCACCATGGGCGTGTCGGCGGCCCTGTCGGTCGTCTTCATCCTGAACCAGCTCACGTTCTTCTGGGCGTCGACGGGCAGCGGCTATCTGTTGACCACGCTGGCGGCCGTCTTCATCGGCGGCACGTCGGTGTTCGGCGGCAGGGGCACGATGATCGGCACGTTCGTCGGCGTGCTGATCATCGCCTCGCTCGAGCCCGGCATCATCGCCATCGGGCTGACCGGCTTCTACACCCAGTTCATCTACGGGCTGCTGATCACCATCTCGGTGGCGGTCTACGCGCTGATGCTGCGCCGACGCGACTAGGCGCGCTCGCGATAGTGTACGGCGGACACGGCGCGCAGGCGCGCCGCGGCGCTTTCCGGGGTGATGTCGCGCTGCGGCGAGGCGAGCATCTCGAAGCCGACCATGAATTTGCGCACCGTCGCCGAGCGCAAGAGCGGCGGATAGAAATGAGCGTGCAGCTGCCATTCGGGGTGCGCCTTGCCGTCGGTCGGCTTCTGATGGAAGCCCATCGAATACGGAAATGGCGTTTCGAACAGATTGTCGTAGCGGACGGCGAGCTCATGCAGCGCGGCAGCCAACGCGCCGGTCTCGGCCGGCGTCAGTTGGTCGATGGAGCCGACGTGACGGCGGGGCAGCACGATCGTCTCGAAGGGCCAGATCGCCCAGAACGGCACCAGCACGGTGAAATGCTCGTTGTCGAACACGATGCGTTCGCCCGCCGCGCGCTCCAGTTCGAGATAGTCGATGAGCAGCGGTGAGCGGTGCGCGCGCCAGTAGGCGGACTGGGCGGCGAGCTCCTTGGCGATCTCGTTGGGGAGCGACGCGGTGGCCCACACCTGACAGTGCGGATGGGGGTTGCTCGCGCCCATCATGGCGCCGCGGTTTTCGAAGATCTGCACGGCGTTGATGCCGGCAACGGCACCGAGGGTGCGGTACTGTTCGCTCCACACCTGGACGACGCGGTTGATGTCCTCAACCGCCATCAGCGCCAGGGTGAGATCATGACGCGGCGAGAAGCAGATCACCCGGCACACACCGCCCTCGGTCTCGGCCACCAGCAGCCCGTCGCGATCGAGACGGTCGTCGCCGGCTTCGGCCTGCAGGGCGGGAAAATCGTTGTCGAAGACGAACGTGTGGCGGTAGCGCGGGTTGACGGTGCCGTGGGCACGGCGGTTGCCCGGGCAGAGGTAGCAGGCGGGATCGTAGGCGGGCGCCGGGGCGGCGGCGCTCTCGGTCTGGCCCGTCCACGGCCGCTCGGTGCGATGGGGCGAGACCAGCACCCACTCGCCGGTGAGCGGGTTGAGACGGCGGTGCGACGAGGCGTGGAGGAACTGCATCGCGTCCGGCCTAGTCAGCCGGGCCGACGCCGGCGGCGGGGAAGGAGGCGACGATCTGGGGCTCAAGTCCGGTTGCGGCGCGGTAGCCCTCGACGACGCTCCGCCTGAACGGCTCGACCGCGTCGGCGGCGACCAGGCTGACGGTCGAGCCGCCGAAGCCGCCGCCGGTCATGCGCGCGCCGTGGACGCCTTTCGCCGCCGCGTTCAGCTCCACCATGATGTCGACCTCGCGGCAGCTTATCTCGAAATCGTCGCGCATGCTCACATGCGATTGCGCCATCAGCTGGCCGACCGCGGCGAGGTC
>CAZSWL010000181.1:0-10295 GCA_964610725.1 uncultured Bauldia sp. | reverse complement strand
CGGCGTCGCCTTCTCGCCGGACGGGCGCAACCTGGTCACTGTCATGCAGGAGAACGCGCTCCATGGCTGGCGGCTCAGCGATCGCAAGGACATGCGCATGACCGGCTACCCGGCAAAGCCGCGCTCGCTGTCATGGTCGGTCAAGGGCCGCTATCTGGCGACATCGGGGGCCGACGCGGCCATCCTGTGGCCGTTCCACTACAAGGACGGGCCGATGGGCAAGGCGCCGGTGCAGTTGGGGGCGCGCGAATTGGCGGTGACCCGCGTCGCCTGTCATCCGCGCGAGGAAGTGGTGGCGGTCGGCTATCGGGACGGCATGGTGATGGCGGTGCGCATCGCCGATGCCGACGAGGCGCTCCTGCGCAAGGCCGGCGGCGGGCCGGTGTCGGCGCTCGCCTGGGACGCCGCCGGGCGCCACCTCGCCTTCGGGACGGAGGAGGGCAGCGCCGGTCTGGTCGACATCGGCGGCTGAGCCGACGTGCGATCAGAACCCCGCCCGTGAAGCGCTAGCGCACCAAAACGTTCCTGAACTGCCAGGGATCGGTCTGGTCGATGTCTTCGGGGAAGAGGGCGGGGCGGCCCAAGAGCGGCGTCCAGTCGGTGTAGTAGCCCTCGACCGGGCCGAGATAGGGCAGCTGCACCTCAAGGCAGCGGCGGTAGTCAATCTCGTCGGTCTCGACGATGCCGGCGTTCGGGTTCTCCAGCGCCCATACCATGCCGGCGAGCACGGCGGAGGTCACCTGCAGGCCGGTGGCGTTCTGGTAAGGGGCGAGGTCGCGCGTCTCGTCGATGGAGAGCTGCGAGCCGTACCAGTAGGCGTTCTTGGCGTGACCGTAGAGGAGGACACCGAGCTCGTCGACGCCGTCGACGATCTCGTCCTCGTCGAGAATGTGCTCGTCCTTCTCGTGCAGGTCGCCGCTGCCGAAGACCTCGTGCAGTGAAAGCACGGCGTCATTCGCCGGGTGGTAGGCGTAGTGGCAGGTCGGCCGGTAGACGACCTTGTTGCCCTCCTTCAGCGTGAAAAAATCGGCGATTGAGATCGACTCGTTGTGGGTGACGAGGAAACCGTACTGCGGCCCCGGCGTCGGGCACCAGGTTCTGACGCGGGTATTGGCGCCGGGCTGCAGAAGGTAGGCGCCGGCCTTCGCGCCGATCTCATGCAGACGACCGTTGTCCGGCAGCCATTTCTCGTGCGTGCCCCAGCCCATCTCCGCCGGCTGCATGCCCTCCGACATGAAGCCCTCCACCGACCAGGTGTTGACGAAGACATTCATCGGCTTGGGCTTTCGGGAGCGTTGCGTGTCGCGCTCGGCGATGTGGATGCCTTTCACCCCGAGGTCGCGCATCAGCCGCGCCCAGCCCTCACGGTCGTCCGGGCCGGGCTCGTCGAACTGATGACTGAGGTCGGCGGCGAGATTGACCAGTGCCTGTTTGACGAACCAGGACACCATGCCCGGATTGGCGCCGCAGCACGAGATCGCGGTGGTACCGCCGGGGTTCTTCGCCTTTTCCTCGCGCACGGGTGCGCGCAGCGCATTGTTGGTGCGCGCCTCCGCCGAAGCCGTCTGGTCGAAATAGAAGCCCGGCCACGGCTCCACCACGGTGTCGATGTAAAGCGCGCCGATCTCGCGACAGAACCGCATCAGCTCCAGCGAGGATGTGTCGACGGAGAGATTGACGCAGAAGCCCTGGCCTGCCCCCTCAGTCAGGAGCGGCTTCAGGAGATGCGGGAAGCGACCGGGCGAAACAGCCTGGTGGACGAAGCGGATGCCGTGCCTGTCGAGGATGGCGCGGTCGCGGTCGTTGGGGTCGATGACGACCATGCGCGACTTGTCGAACTGGAAATGGCGCTCGATCAGCGGCAGCGTACCCTTGCCGATCGAGCCGAAGCCGATCATGACGATGGGCCCGTCGATTGTTCCGTAGCTTGGCCAATCGGCCATTACGCCCCCTCTTGCGAGCCCGCGACGGCAAGAGTTGGTTGATGGGATGGAAGGGCGGGCGAAGTCAACCCGGGCGGGCGAGCGGCCCCCGCCGCCGCATTGACGGCGTCGCGGTGCGCCATAGTTGGGCGTTGGGCGGCGGAGGAGGTCCTTCGATGACCAAAAGGATGGCGGCGCGCGGGTTGGTCGCGTTGCTGCTGATGGTGCCCGTGGTCGGGGCGCGGGCGGCGGAAAGCGGCAACGCGGTTTTCGACCGCGTCGTCGACATCGTCCATCAGCGCTTCTACGCGCCGGCCGCGCTTGCCGCCTTCGATCAGGCGGTGACCGCGACCATGGCGGAGCACCCTGATCTCGCCGCTGCCGCTGCCGGTTCGCCGGTCACCCGCGACGCGATCGACACGGTGCTCGCCAGCCTCAACGCGTCCCACACCCACCGTTTCGTCCAGAGCCAGCTCGATTACTACGAGCTGACCGATGTCTTCCGCTACGCGCTGCGGCGTAACATGCGGCGGCTGTTTCCGCCCGATGGCGAGGTCCGCTACGACGGCATCGGCATTGCCACCCAAGTGATCGATGGCAAGGTGTTCGTCACCGACGTCTACGACGGCGCGCCGGCGTGGCGGGCGGCGGTCAAGCCCGGCGACGAGATACTGTCGGTCGACGGCGCTCCTTTCACCGAGATCGGTTCGTTCCGCGGCAAGGCCGGCAAGCTGGCAGAGCTTCGCTTGCGGCGAACGGCGGACGGTGCGCCGATCACCGTCAACGTGCAGGTGGCAAGCCTGCAGCCGTCGGAGACCTTCCTCAAGGCGATCGATGCCAGCGCCCGGGTGATCAATCGAGATGGCCGCAAGATCGGCGTCATCAGGCTGTGGTCGTACACGAGCGGCGAGGCTGTGACCGGCATCCTCTACGACCAGATCGGCGAAGGCCGGCTGAAGGACGTCGACGGCCTTGTCCTCGACCTCAGGGGTCGCTGGGGCGGCGCTCCGGCCGATGCCGCCGAAACCTTCGTCGGCGGCAGTGCCGACATGCGCATGGTTGGTCGCGACGGCCGGGAGGATTTCGTCAACGAGCGCTGGCACAAGCCGCTGGTGGCGGTCATCGACGAGGGTACGCGCAGCGGGATGGAAATCCTCGCCTACTCGTTGAAGAAGAACGGCGTGCCGCTGGTCGGTGCGGCGACCGCCGGCAACGTTCTGGCCGCGACCGGCTTCTTGCTGCCCGACGACAGCCTTCTCCTGCTCGCGGTCGATAACGTCTTCGTCGACAGCAAGCGCCTCGAGGGCAACCCGATCGAGCCCGACATCGCGGTGCCGTTCGACATCCGCTACGCCAACGGTGGCGATCCGCAGCTCGATGCGGCGATAGCGGCCCTGTCTCGGCGCCTGGGAAGCGCCGGCTCCGACTAGCTCACCGCCGTCAGGCGGTCTGGGCGGTCCCGGCCCGCGCCGCCCGGCGGCGTTGTCCGGCGCCACCGGTAATCAGATCACATACGACTTCAACGGCGTGAAGCCGTTAAACGCCACCGACGAGTAGGTCGTGGTGTAGGCGCCGGTGCCCTCGATCAGCACCTCGTCGCCGATCGACAGCGACACCGGCAGCTCGTAAGGGGTCCGTTCGTAAAGCACATCCGCCGAATCGCAGGTCGGCCCGGCAATGACGCAGGGGCCGGTCGCATCGCGGTCGTGCGGCGTGCGGATGGGGTAACGGATCGCTTCCTCCATGGTCTCGGCAAGGCCGCCGAACTTGCCGATGTCGAGGAACACCCAGCGCACCGGGTCGTCAGCGTCCTTCTTCGAGATCAGCACCACCTCGGCCTTGATGATGCCGGCATCGCCGACCATGCCGCGGCCGGGCTCGATGATCGTCTCGGGGATGCGGTTGCCGAAGTGGCGGCGCAGTGCCGAATGGATCGCGCGGCCGTACGCCTTCACCCTCGGGATGCCCTTGCGGTACTTGGCGGGAAAGCCGCCGCCGAGGTTGACCATCCTGAGCTGGATGCCGCGCTCGGACAGGATGCGGAAGACGCTGGCGGTCGCGTGAAGCGCGTTGTCCCAGGCCTCCGGGTTGGCCTGTTGCGAGCCGACATGGAAGGACACGCCATACGCCTCCAGACCGCGTGCGTGCGCGTACTCGAGGACGTCGACTGCGAACTCGGGCGAGCAGCCGAACTTGCGCGACAGCGGCCAGTCGGCGCCGGCACCGTCACAGAGGATGCGGCAGAAGACGCGGGCAGCCGGTGCGGCGCGGGCGAGCTTGTCGACCTCCTCGCGCGCGTCGACGGCAAACAGCCGCACACCAAGGGCATGGGCGGTGGCGATGTCGCGCTCCTTCTTGATGGTGTTGCCGTAGGAGATGCGGTCGGGGGTGGCGCCGGCGGCGAGCGCCATGTCGATCTCGGCGAGGCTGGCGCAGTCGAACGAGGAACCGAGGTCGGCGAGAAGTCTGAGTACTTCCGGCGCCGGATTGGCCTTGACCGCGTAGTAGACGCGGCTGTCGGGCATGGCGCGGGCGAAGGTGAGGTAGTTCTCACGGATGACGTCGAGATCGACGATGAGGCAGGGGCCATCGGGTCGTCGGTCACGCAGGAAGGTGCGGATGCGGTCGGTCATTGGCGGGCGCTCCCGGCTCCAAGGGTCCAAAACCGCCGGGTGCTTGGCGGGCCGGCGATCGCTGTGGAGACGATCGGTCGGCCGTTCGGCGTCCCGGTTCGCCGGCTTCAGCCGGCTGGGTTTTGCGGGTGGCAGTCGCACCGGGGACAGGGCTGTCCCCTCGGTCCGCCGCCTTCGCTTGGAGCGGGAGACCCGTTCCGCACGCCCGGCAAGATGTAGATGCCTCTTCAGTGACCCCGGCCTGTGGAGAGCCGGCAGAGACCAAAAAAGCCCGCTACGTCGTTGCTTTAAGTCGCGTCCTTCGAAGCTCCCGGGATTCCCGACCCCGGTGGTTCGCCCTCGGACCTTGTGCGACCACAGGCACGTGCGAATTTGGGCAAGCGCGTAACTAGGTCTGATTGCTTTCACAATCAATAACAATCAGGGCACCGCGGCAAAAAAGTTGCCGGGCCATGGCCACGGCGGACGTGGAGGCACGCCATAGCGGTTGCGCGCTCGGTTGCGGGCGGCTGTCTATATCGTTGCATGTCAAGGCGTCGTTTCCAGAGACCCGCAATCGGCTAGAAGAGGCGCCATGAGCGAGACGGTCGTCGGCGAGGAAGGCATGGTGGTGGCGCCGCATCGGGCGGCGGCGGAGAGCGGTGCCGAGGTTCTGCGCGCGGGCGGCAACGCGTTCGAAGCGACGATCGCGGCAGCGGCGGCCATCGCGGTCGTCTACCCGCACATGAACGGCATCGGCGGTGACGCCTTCTTCCTCTTTGCCGAGCCGGGCAGAGCGCCGCGGGTGATCGACGCCGCCGGCGCCGCCGGCGCGCTTGCTACTATCGCGCGCTACCGCGACAGCGGTTACGACGCGATGCCCGGACGTGGAGCGGACGCGGCGGCGACCGTCGCAGGGGCGGTGTCGGGCTGGCAGCTTGCGGCGCAGATCTCCGAAAGCCTCGGCGGGCGCCTGTCGCGGCACGATCTTCTGGGCGACGCCATCCGCATGGCCAGGGAGGGCATCGTCGTCACCCGCTCGCAAGCGCGCATGACCGCCGACAATCTGGATGAACTGCGCGAGGTCGGCGGCTTCGCCGACCAGTTTCTGGTCGACGGCAAGGCGCCGGAGGCGGGCAGCCGTCTCAGGCTCGAACGGCTGAGCGACACCCTCGACCACCTCGCCCACGCCGGCTTCGACGATTTCTATCGCGGCGACGTCGGAGCCGCCATTGCCGCCGACCTTGCCGAAGCCGCCAGCCCGGTTGTGCGGGCGGACCTCGTGAGTCACGCACCGCGACTGACCGAGCCGCTGTCGCTTCGTCTCGAAGGGGCGACGCTCTACAACACGCCGGCGCCGACGCAGGGGATCGCCTCGCTGATCATCCTCGGGCTGTTCGCGCGGCTGGCGGTCAAACGCGGCGAGGGCTTCGACCACGTCCACGGCCTGATCGAGGCGACCAAGCGCGCCTTCGCCGTCCGCGACGCCGAGGTCACCGACCCGGCCGACGAGCGTGACGTCGATCGTTTCCTCGATCGCGGCTGGCTTGACCGCGAGGCGCATGGGATCGACCGCCTGCGGGCCACGCCGTGGCCGGTGGGGGACGATGGCGGCGATACGGTGTGGCTGGGTGCCGTCGACCGCAACGGTCTGGCCGTCTCCTTCATTCAATCGCTCTATTGGGAATTCGGCGCAGGGCTGGTGCTGCCGCGGACCGGCATCGTTTGGCAGAACCGTGGCACTAGCTTCTCGCTCGATCCCGGCGCGCTCAACCCGCTCAAGCCCGGGCGGAAACCCTTCCACACCCTTAGCCCGGCGCTCGCCCGGTTCGATGACGGGCGCACGATGGTGTACGGCTCGATGGGCGGCGACGGGCAGCCGCAGTTCCAGGCGGCGGTGTTCACCCGTCACGTTCACTTCGGCATGGACCTCGGCGAGGCGATTACCGCGCCGCGCTGGCGGCTCGGCCGGACGTGGGGCGAACAGGCGGCCGCTCTCCAGGTGGAAGACCGCTTCGACCGCGACGTGGTGGCCGCACTCAGCCGCGCAGGGCACGACCTGTCGGTGATCGACCAGGCGTACTCGGACGACATGGGCCACGCCGGAGCAGTCGTGCGGCGGCACGACGGCCGCGTCAGCGGCGCTTCCGATCCGCGCTCGGACGGCGCGGCGGTGGCGACGTAGAAACGGCGTCCGGACGTGTCGCACGGGCCGTTTTGTCGCGGGGCCGGCCCTCATTTGGCCGTACTCTCTCAACGCTATGATTGAGGGGATTCCGTGTGATCCGATCTGTCGCGCACCTGATCTTGGCCGGCCTTGTCGCCGCGGTCGCTTCGGCGACGCCGGCGCTGGCCCATCCGCACGTCCTGGTCGACGCCAAGACCGAGATCGTGTTCAACGGCGAGGGCGCGATCAGCGCCGTTCGCAACATCTGGCAGTTCGACGAGGCGTTCACGGCGTTCGCGGTTCAGGGGCTCGACGCCAACAACGATGGCAAGCTCAGCGACGCCGAGCTGGCGCCGCTGGCCAAGGTCAACGTCGATTCGCTGGCCGAATTCGATTTCTTCACGTTCCTGACCATCGGCGGCAAGGACCAGAAGTTCGTTCCGCCGACCGAGTATTGGCTCGAATTCCACGACGCCCGGCTCACTCTGTTCTACACTTTGCCGGTGAAGAAGCCGGTGCCGCTCAAGGGGCCGGCGACGCTGGAAATCTTCGACCCGCAGTATTTCGTGGCCTTCACCCTGGTCAAGGACAACCCGGTGAAGCTTGATGGCGCGCCGGCGAGCTGCGAGACGAGCATCCGCCTGCCGGGCGAGCTCGACCCGCAGACGGCGGCAGTGCTCGGCGCGATCCCGATCGATCAGCGCATCCTGCCGCCGGCGCTGAGACAGACCGTCTCGGCGCTCGCCAACATCATCACGGTGAAATGCTGAGCCGGAGCGAACGGGCAGCAACGATTCTGTCGAACGGGCCATTGGTGACGGCGGTTGGGTCGGCAGCCCTGCCGGGCCGACCGCAGCCGGCTTCTCAACACTTGATCGAAGTCAAAGCGGCGCACACGACGGGCGCTAGGTTTCGCTCGCAGCTGGCCTGCCAGCAAACCGGTTTCTTCGCTTCTTGACGCGGGTGATGCCATGACCGACAGCAAATCCGAACGGGCACTGATCGTCTTCTTCCGGCTGACGATGGCTTGGACCTTCCTGTACGCCGCCTCGCACCAGGTATTCGTTCCCGGCTGGAGCGTCGTCGGCTTCCTTTCGAGCACCAAGACTTTCCACGGCTTCTACCAGATCTTCACCGGCCCGACGATCGCGCCGGTGATGAGCTTCCTGGTCGCCTACGGCCATCTTCTGATCGGCCTGTCGCTGTTGGTCGGCCTGTTGGTCAGGGTGAGCGCGAGCTTCGGGGTCGCCCTGATGCTCGTCTATTGGACCGCCCACATGAACTTCCCCTACGTCGGCGGAGGCACGACCAACTTCCTGCTCGACGAGCACATCGTCTATGCCGGCGTGCTTGTCTTCTTGGTGGTGGAGCATGCCGGTCACGTGTGGGGGCTCGATTCGTGGGCCGAGAAGCTCGTGCGCGATCATCCCACTCTGCGGCCGCTGGTCGCCTGAGCAATCGTCCAGCTTGACCGGTAAAGGCGGCCCGTCCGCGCGGCGGGCCGCCTTCTATTCGGCTGCGACGCGCACGGTGGTGGCCATCATCGCGTGGCGGCGGAGCGCGTCGCCGAAGGCGGCGAACAACAGCTGCGAGGGACGGTCGGTCCTCACCCAGTATTCCGGGTGCCACTGGACGCCAATGGCGAAGTTTGCCGCGTCGCGCACGCGTACCGCCTCGATGGTGCCGTCAGGCGCCGTCGCTTCGACGAGGAGGCCTTCGGCGAGCCGGTCGACGGCTTGGCGGTGCAGCGAGTTCACGCGGATGGTGCCGGCGCCGAGGATGTCGGCGAGCGCGCCACCCGGCCTCACTTCGACATCCTGGCGGATGGCGAAACGGATGTCGTTGTCGTCGTGGACGGGGGCGCGGTGGTCGCTGCGGCCGGGAAGCTCGTGGACCTCGGCAGCCAAGGTTCCGCCGAGGGCAACGTTCAGCTCCTGCATTCCTCGGCAGATGGCGAAAAGGGGCAAGCCGCGGCGAAGTGTCGCATGGATGAGCGGCAGGGTCACGGCGTCGCGGCGGGTGTCGTGCGGCTCGGCCTTGGCGTGCGGGGCAACGCCATAGTGGCTGGGGTGGACGTTGGAGCGGCTGCCGGGCAAGAGCACGCCGTCGACCCGCGCCAGCACGGCGTCGAGGTCGATCGCCTCGCCGAGCGACGGCAGGATCACGGGCACCGCCTCGCTGCCATGGACGATGGCGTTGAGATAGCTCTCAACCACCGCGTGCCAGGAGTAGATGTCGATCTGCTTGACGTCGGCGGCGACGGCGACGAGGGGCAGGGTCTGATTCATGGCAACCATCTGAGGCGAAAGATAACTCAAGCCGCCGGGCTAGCGAAGGCAAGACCACCCAAGTAGACGATCCCTAGTGTTGAGGGGTTGACAGGGCACCATCTCTGACTTCCCTTGAAAATCAGGTTTAAGCGCTTCTGGGAGGAGAACACATATGGACCGTCGTGCGTTCATCAAGAAGGCTGGCATGGTTGCGGGCGGCGCGGCCGCCACAACCATCGCCGCCCCGGCGATCGCCCAATCGATGCCCGAGGTCAAGTGGCGGCTGACGTCGAGCTTCCCGAAGTCGCTCGACACGATCTATGGCGCCGCCGAAACCTTCGCCAAGGCGGTGTCCGAGGCTACCGACGGCAAGTTCCAGATTCAGGCGTTCGCCAGCGGCGAGATCGTGCCCGGCCTGCAGGCACTCGACGCGGCTCAGAACAACACCGTCGAGATGTGCCATACCGCCAGCTACTATTACTGGGGCAAGGATCCGACCTTCGCCTTCGGCACCGCCGTGCCCTTTGGGCTCAACTCGCGCCAGGAAAACGCCTGGATGTACTACGGCGGCGGCTTGGAGCTGATGAACCAGTTCTACAAGAACTACAACGTCATCGGGCTCCCCGGCGGCAACACCAACGCCCAGATGGGCGGCTGGTTCCGCAAGGCGATCAACTCCGTCGACGACCTCAAGGGCATCAAGATGCGCATCGGCGGCTTCGGCGGGGCGGTCATCTCCAAGCTCGGCGTGGTGCCGACCTCGATTGCCGGCGGCGACATCTATCCCTCGCTGGAGAAGGGCACCATCGACGCCACCGAGTGGGTCGGCCCCTACGACGACCTGAAGCTCGGTTTCTACAAGGTCGCCAAGTACTACTACTATCCGGGCTGGTGGGAAGGCGGGGCGATGCTCCACTTCTTCATCAACCTCGACAAGTGGAACGAGCTGCCCAAGACCTACCAGTCGATCGTCACGACCGCGGCCGCCATGGCCAATGTCGACATGATGGCGCACTACGATGCGGTCAATCCGGGCGCTCTGCGCCAGCTGGTCGCCGGCGGCGCAGTCCTGCAGCCCTTCAATCAGGGCATTCTCGAAGCCTGCTTCGGCGCTGCCAACCAGACCTATTCAGAACTCAGCGCCAAGAACGAGAACTTCAAGCGCGTCTACGAGGCGATGAAAGCGTTCCGGGCCGAGGAGGACCTGTGGTTCCAGGTCGCCGATGGAACCTTCGACGACTTCATGGGCGCCAAGCAGCGCGCCGGATCGCTCTAGGCCCCGGCGTCGTTCGCTCGCTGGAGAAAAGGCTCCGGAAGTTCCGGA
>CAZSWL010000180.1:0-20604 GCA_964610725.1 uncultured Bauldia sp. | reverse complement strand
GCGGTATCCGCCGGTCCGATGCCCCGACTGTCAGCCCTTCATGCCAGCCATGACGCGCTGTTCATAGAGGTAGTAGAGGTCGGTTGCCTGCCACGCCTGTTCGCCCTCGGGCGGCAGGTTGACCCCGCTGACGACCAAGGGCGCCGGGAATTCCACAACCGGCACCGGAACGAGCTTCTTGGCATCGCCGCCCTTGGCGACGATCTCGTTGACGAGCCAGCCGCAATAGGCACCCCACAGCTCGAAAGCCTGGCCGCAGGTCGCCTTCTGTGGCCAATTGTCCCCACCGTCGCGCATGCGCTGGAGAGCCGTCGGATGGCCATCCGCACCGACAACGAAGATCTTGTCCTGCAGCCCCTTCGAGACAATCGCCTCGGAGGCAGCCATGGCCGGTTCATCCCAAGGACACCAGACGCAATCGAGCTCATCGCCGTGGCGGGTAAGCCAGTCGTTCACGATGTTCTGGGTGGTCTCGTAGAAGCCTTCATATTGGATGACGCGCGAATCGACCTGCTCGATCCATTTGTTCTCGCTCAACACCGTCTCAAGAACCTTGCCGCGCTTGCGCGTGCCGTGGTGGAAATTGGCAATGATCGCCGCGATCTTGGCCTTCTCCTTGCCTTCACCGAGCAGGCGATCGACCATGTACTGCGACATCGCGCCGCCCATGGTGTAGTTGTTGGTCGTCAGATCGGCCATGGCCGGCGCCTGCCAGCCCGAGTCGATGCTCATGAAGGGGACGTTGGACTTCTTGACGGCCTCGAGGGCGGCACGCGCGGCAGTCAGCGTGCCGAAGAGCACGACGATTGCATCGACCTTGGCTGTGACGGCATCCTCGATTTCCGAGACGAGCGCTCCGGGATCGCCCTTGGCATCGGTCAGGTTGACGTTCCACGTCTTGTCCAACCCGACACCCTTCAGCCAGGCCTGCAAGCCGGCCCAGGAACGCTGGTCCGACTGCGCCGACATCTGCTGGCCGAGAACGGCCACGTTCAGAGCCTTGCCGGCGGCATTGGCCGGCGTCGAGCCAAGCACGAACTCGGCCATCTTCGGCATCGTCGCCGCCACGGCGGCGGCTCCGCCCATTTTGCCTGTCCAGCCAAGTACGTCGCGGCGCGACCAGGCGTCTTCGGTCTTCGCGGATTCATTATCGTAGCGCATTGGATCCTCCCTTCGCTTCAACTCCCTCACTCCCTTAAACAATCCTTGACATTTGTTCACTGCATGTACACAAAGTCAACATCAAAAAAAGCAAATTGCTCAGATGAACAAATATTAACGCATAGCTACGGAACTAGAGAGCACGCATCAAGACCCGATCGGATGAATGGACGCGAGCAATCCGAGCAAGACATGATTGTGCGGGCGGCATGGCTGTCGTTTGTAGCCGAACGCACGCAGAACGAGATCGCCGGCATCCTGGGTGTTTCCCGCGTCAAGGTGGCGCGTCTGATCTCCGACGCGAAGGCGAGCGGCGTGGTGACCATCGACATAGACCACCGCCTTTCGGCGATGTGCAGCCTCGAAGAGTCGCTACGCAGTCGCTTCAATCTGCGTTTCTGCTACGTGACGCCAGCGCTCGCGGCGGACGTTCTTCCCGGCACGCTCGATCCCAAAGAACGCGGCAGCCTTGCCAGGCGCAGCGTTGGCGTGATTGCGGCCCGCACGCTGCGTAACATGCTTGCGCAGAACCAAACTGCGGTGACCGTGATCGGCCTTGCATGGGGACGTACCATCAGCGCCATGGCGGATGCCTTCCTGCCGCTGAACGCCCCGGCGGCCCTGTTCGTCTCACTACTCGGCTCCCTCACCCGCTCGGCATCCGCCAATCCGTTCGATGTCGTGCAGAAGCTCGCCTTGAAGACTGGCGGGCAGGCCAAATATCTGCCGGTGCCCTTCATCGCCGACAATGAGCAGGACCGCGAGGTCTTCATCCAGCAGCGCGTCGTACAGGACGTCATCCGCACGGCGATGAAGGCGCGGGCGTGCTTCATCAGTGTCGGCGAAGTCGACGATGGCGCGTTTCTTGCGCAACACGGCTATCTTTCACAGGACGACATGACGCGACTCCATGAACTCGGCGCGGTCGGCGACACACTCGGCCTCTTCTTCGATAGCGACGGGCGGTATATCGAGTCGCCCATATGCCGGCGCACACTGGCGATCGATCTGTCGTCGCTGTCGGAGAGTGAAATCGTCCTTCTTTCCGCCGGATCGACCAAGGTGAAAGCCACGCAAGCTATTCTCAAGGCGGGCTTCATCTCCGGTCTCATCATCGACGGAGACAGCGCAATGCAGCTAGAAGAGATGTGCGTTCGCGATTCGTCGCGTAAGGATGTCGTCGCGTAAGGATGTCCGTGGCCACCGCCTTGTGCGCAGGGCCTCTGGAGTTGGAGGCGTGGCCGACGGAGCGGCACTCATTTGACACGCCCGCTTCGTGCGAACCCGGTTGCAACGACTGGCTGCGTCGAGACTTGGTGGAGCGAGGGCGTCGAACGGACGCCCACGGTTCCGATACCCTCTGCTCGTCATCGCCATTGCGGCGGCTACGCCCTACTCGTAAGGTTTGGTAATCGACCGGCCGCGGCGGACCGCACCGCATTGGTCAGCTGACTCCTAGACCGGCACGTTGGTCCACGCTTCATCTTTGGCCGACCGATAGATCGCCTCGACCGTTGTTTGCACGCTCAACCCTTCACGGAAGCCGGCATGACCGGTCTGCTCGCCAGCAATGGCACGGAGGAAGTCGCACACCTCGATGGTCTTGAGGTCGTTGAAGCCAATCTGGTGTCCAGGGGCAACGCAGAAACGACCATAGGGCTCGTGCTCCGGACCAGCGAAGATCGTGCGGAAGCCTCTCTGCGCCGATTCGTCCGTATTGAGATAGAGGTGGAGCTCGTTGAACCGTTCTTGCGAGAAGGCGATAGCGCCCTGTGAGCCGGATATCTCGAAGTCGTGACGCATCTTGCGGCCAGTCGCCACCCAATTTGCCTCGATCACGCCGCTACAGCCGTTCTCGAAGGTGAGCAATGCACGACCGATATCTTCGACCTCCACTGGCACCCGACGAGAGGAGCCAACGGCGTCCGGGCGCGTCTTGATGACGGTACGGACGTCGCCGAGCACCTTGGTGATCGGGCCGATCAGGTATCGGGCCGTGGCCACGATGTGGCTGCCGAGGTCGGCCAGTGCCCCGCCCCCGCCCTTGGGGTCGAGCCGCCAGGTCCAGGGAGCGTTGGCATCCATCATGTAATCCTCGGTATGGACCCCGCCAAACGAGCGGATTTCTCCAATCTCACCACGCGCGATGATGTCGCGCGCCAGCTTGAACATGGGGTTCTTGAGGTAATTGAAGCCGACCGCAGTGACTACGCCCCGCGCTTCGGCCGCGCGGGTCATTTCCATTGCTGCGGCCGCGCTCGGAGCCAGTGGCTTTTCGCAGTAGACATGCTTGCCTGCCGCGATCGCTGCCAGCGCCATCTCCTTGTGCAGGACGTTAGGCGTAGCGATCGCGACGATGTCGACTTGAGAATCGTTGACGAGTTGATGCCAGTCCGCCGTTGCCGCATCGAAACCGAATGCCCTGGCGGCATTGCTCGCCTGTTCGGCATCGACATCGGCGATCATCCGGCAGTCAACCTCGACCGGCAGGTCGAAGATTCGATTGACGTTGGTGAAAGCCACAGCATGGGTCCGGCCCATAAATCCGGTGCCGATCAGGCCCAATCCGAGGCGCATGCTGGTACTCCCTTCGCATCGAGCAAAACACAGGGCCGCGCGCGAAATTCCCGCTGCCAGCCAGCATCAATGGGCGAAAAGTAGCTGCAGATCGCGAGACCCCTCAAGGAATTTCTCGTAATCGAGGTCTGCGCCATGGATCGTCTGTGGCACGCTCCGCAGCGTTCGCCATGGATCCGGCTTGCAATACGTGTTTTCCGACGCGAGTTTGCTAAGATTTGCAGGAGGTCTTGACCACATATGAGTCTTGTGACCACCCGGTCTGCCGAGGCGTGTCGGTATGACCTTCTCGCCCTCGGCGAGGTGATGCTTCGGCTCGATCCGGGCGAAGATCGCGTTCGCATGGCCCGCCGATTCCGCGCCTGGGAAGGAGGCGGCGAATACAACGTTGCCCGCGGGCTGGCTCGCTGTTTCAGAATGCGAACGGGCGTGGCCACGGCTCTGGCTGAAAACGAAGTCGGATTGCTGATCGCCGACCTGATCCGGCAGGGCGGTGTCGACATGTCCCTCGTCAAGTGGGTGCCATACGACGGCATTGGCTATGCGGTGCGCAACGGGCTGAATTTCACCGAACGCGGCTACGGAGTGCGCGGCGCGATCGGATGCTCGGACCGCGGTCACACCGCAGCAAGTCAGATAAAGCCCGGCAACTTCGACTGGGACCAAATCTTCGGCGAAAGCGGCGTGCGCTGGTTTCATACCGGTGGAATCTTCGCGGGACTGTCAGCCAGCACCGCAGCGGTTGTGATCGAAGCGGCAATATCGGCCCGGCAACACGGCACGATCGTTTCTTACGACTTGAACTACCGCCCCTCGCTTTGGCAGCGATCGGGTGGACTGGAGCAGTGCCGCGCCGTCAACCGTGAGATGGCAGCTTACGTCGACGTGTTGTTCGGCGGCGCATGGCAATTGGCGACGTGCCTCGGCTACGAGTTGGCGGACGGGAAGAGCGATGCGGACAACTTCCGCCAGGCGGCGTCGCGGGCAGCGACCGACTTTGGCAATCTGAGGGTCGTTGCCGGCTCGCTTCGCAAAGTGCATTCGGCCAGCGTGAATGATTGGGGCGGTGTGTGCTGGATCGATGGCCGAACTTATCTGTCCGGCCAGCGCTCCGCCCTGCAGATCCTCGACACGGTGGGCGGCGGTGACGGCTTCGCCTCTGGAATGGTCTATGGGATGATGACCTCCGACGATCCCCAATGGGCGGTCGAGCTGGGGGCCGCACATGGGGCGCTGGTCATGACCACGCCCGGTGACAATTCGTCGGCGAGCGTTGAGGAAGTCGAGGCCTTAGCCCGCGGAGCCGACGCCCACATCGATCGCTAGCGTGACGGCCCGGAGGACTGGGTATTGCTCGACATCCTGCGAAATCGACCCATCGTGCCCGTCATCGTGATTGACGACCCCGACAGCGCCGTCCCCCTCGCCGAGGCTCTCCTGGCAGGAGGCATTGACGTCGTCGAAATCACTTTGCGCACCGCGGCTGGCATCGAGGCGATGCAACGGATCGCGAACCGGTTCCCCGACATGGTCGTCGGCGCAGGCACGGTTGTGACCGATGCACAGGCTCAGCGCGTGATCGATGCCGGGGTTTCCTTCGCGGTCGCACCGGGACTGAATCAGATGACTGTGGAACGCTTTCGACGCGCTGGCATTCCATTTGCCCCCGGTGTGATGACGCCGTCGGAAATCGAGCAGGCCATGGCGATGGGCTGCATGGTGATGAAATTCTTTCCGGCCGAGGCTGCCGGCGGGACGGCGTTTCTCGGGGCGCTGTCCGGGCCCTATGGCCACCTGGGCATAAAGCTCGTGCCGACCGGCGGGGTCACCACGGCCAACATGAACGACTATCTGGCGCTTGACATGGTCGCCTCGGTTGGCGGCTCGTGGATGGCCACGGCCAAACACATCGCTTCGCGAGACTGGGCTACGATCACCAAGCTCGCTCGCGACGCCATGGACCATGCGATCGTCTGACCGCTTACACTTCCGAGTCCCGTCAGCGTTGTGCGCCAGCCGCCTTACCTGCGGCGGAAGGTTGCTTGTCTCTTTTGCTTGAACGCCGCCCGGCCCTCCCGCGCGTCCTCGGTCGCAAAGCAGATCGTCTGCAAATCTCTCTCGTATTCGATGGCCTTTTCCAGCGGCATCGCATACGCCGCCTTCAGGTTGAGTTTCGCGGTCTCGGCGGCGATGGGAGCGCGCCTCGCTATGGTTTCGGCAATTTGTTTGGCGCGTGCCTGCAGCTGCGTGGATTCCACGATTTCACTGATCAGCCCCCAAGCAAGCGCCTTGTCGGCCGAGATCGGGTCACCCGTCATGACCATCATGGCGGCGTTTGACGGGCCGATGGAATGCGCCAGGAAAGTGGTCATGCCCCCGCCCCCGATCCACCCGAGTTTGATCTCCGGAGCCGCAAATTGCGCCGCAACCGACGCGATCCGAATGTCGCAGCTCATTGCAGTTTCCAGCCCGCCGCCGAAGGCATAGCCGTTGACGGCCGCGATGGACGGTTTCAGCAGCCGGCGGATTGCGTCGCAATAGTCGGGCCGATTGCGGAAGTCCCAGGGCGTATCGTAGCGATCAAGCTCCCCGATATCCGATCCGGCACAGAAGGCCCGCTCGCCCGCCCCGGTCACGATCACGCACCGGATCGCGTCATTGCCGTTGCAGTGATCGACACGTTCGACGATGGCATCGGCCATTTCCGGCGTCACGGCATTGAGCTTTTCTGGCCGGTTCAGCCTGATCGTCGCGACGTGCCCGTCCACCGAGAAGTCGATGTTGTCCGTCATACCCATCCCGCCTGCTGCCTGACGCCACTCAGGATCTTCGCTAGCTTTGCTCGCCCGCGAAGATCGCGCCTTCCTTGATAAGGGTATCGATCTTTTCGTCGCTGAAACCAGCCTCGCGCAGGATCTCGCGGCTGTGCTCCCCGGCAGTGGGAGCACCGCGATATACCGTTGACGGTGTCTTGCCGAATCGGATCGGAAAGCCGGGCGTCTTCACGCGCCCCTCAGTGGGATGGTCGTACTCGACGAAGGTCTGGTTGTGCTTGATCTGCGGGTCGTCGACCAGATCGGCATACCCGTACACGGGTCCGGCCCAAATGCCGTTGTGGCGGAAGATCGTAAGCCACTCGCGGGTTGTCTTGGTGACTAGCCGCTCGCGCGTCCTGGCAAAGATCTCGTCACGCCGCGTCCAGCCGTCGACCTCGTCTTCCATACCAAGAAAAGACGGCTCGTCGATCAACGCGCCAAAGCGCTTCAACGGCGGGAAGGAAATGATGATGTATCCGTCCTTGGTCGCAAACGCGCCGTATGGCGCGCGGATATAGACGTGGGCATGCGGCTCGGCGGAGCGGGTTTGCGGCTTGTGGGCGACCGTGAATACCGACAGCTCCTGCATCTGGAACGCCGTAATCGCGTCGAGCATGTTGACCTGAACGAGCTGGCCCTCGCCGGTGCGTTCTCGATGGAGGAGCGCACCAAGGGCACCTTCGAAAGCCGCGTATGCGGTCACTGCATCGACGACATACTGGCCGGCTGGCGTTGGCGGTTCGTCCCCACGTCCGGCCGATAGCATCGCGCCCGACAACCCTTGCAGAATCAGGTCCTGACCAGGCCAGTCGACGTAGGGGCCCTCCTCGCCGTAGCCGGAAATGGACACGTAAACGAGCCGTGGGTTGGCCTTGGTCAACGTCTCATAATCGACGCCGAGGCGCCTGGCGACGCCCGGACGGTAGTTCTGCAGGAACACATCGGCAGTCTTGACCAGCTCGATCAAGACCGCGTTGCCCTCGACCGACTTGAGATCAATCGCGAGGGACCGCTTGTTGCGGTTCAGTGATAGAAACGAAACGTTGACGCGATGGCCACTCGCACCACCGGCGGAAACGTGACGTTGCCATTCGCCGGTGACCGGCTCCACTTTGACGACGTCGGCGCCAAGATCACCAAGGCGCTGTCCGGCAAAAGGCCCCGCCATGGCGATGGAGCAGTCGAGCACCCGGTACCCGCTAAGTATGCTCATTTGTGTCTTTGCGACCCGTGTCGATCAGTGCATCACCCAGCCGCCATCGACGTTGATGGTTTGACCCGTGATGAAACTGGAATAGTCGGAAGCCAGGAACATGAGGATGTTGGCGATATCCTGGGGCTCCCCGCGCCGCTTCAGCGCCTGATGCTCGAGGATGAAGCGAGCGTACCCGTCCTGGTCCGGATGAATCTTCTCGGCATCCGTCGGAAACGCGCCGGGCGCCACCGCGTTGACGGTGATGCCGTCCTTGCCGAATTCGCGCGCCCAAGCGCGGGCGAGCGCCATCAACGCCCCCTTGGATGCGACATAGGGTGAAAGCAGCGGCCAACCACCAAAAGCCGTGATGCTCGCAATGTTTATGATCCGACCCCATTGCGCGGCGCGCATGTGAGGCAGCGCGGCTTTCACACATACGATGCCGGCATCGACGTTGACCCGCTGCACCGCCTGATGCTCTTCGACCGTGAATTCCTCGAAAGGCTTGGACGGATAGATGGCAGCATTGTTGATCACTATGTCGAACCCGCCGACCTCGCCTGACAGCGCGTCGAGATGGGCGGCGAGGTCGGTCAGGTTCGACAGATCGAGGGGGGCTATTACGAGGCGGCCGCCGCCGGAAGCAGCGTGCGCCTTGTTAAGCGAATCGATTTTGGCCTGATCGTTGTCGACCGCCACCACCGTCGCGCCCGCCGCCAGGAACGACAACGTCGTCGTCCGGCCGAGGCCGCCCCCAGCGCCCGTGTAGAGCACTGTCTTACGCGAGAAAGCCGCAAACGGCGTCACTTACCCACGTCCCTTGATCGCTGCCCATCTGCCGGTCGGCTCGGGATAGTCCTCATCCGGCTGCGTGGCGATGGCACGGATGCGTTTTTCGGTTGCGGCGATGTCCGCCGTACCGTCGAGCACCGCAAAGCGGGTCCGATAGGATCTTTCCTCGCCGTGCTCCAGCCAGATCAATTCGTGGCGTTCCTTTGCAAAGGCCTTGCCCAACACGTGGTTGGTGGAGGGTTCGATCCCGAACACGTACTGGCCTTCCTGGAGGTTCTGCCACTCGAACTGCGCCGGGAACTCGTTGCGGTTTGCCTCGACCAGAAGGCCCAGACCGTGCCCGCCGTCGAAGGCATCGTTGACCAGAGCGACCGGAACCTTGCCCGAGCCGTCAGCGACCATCTCGTGTTGCCAGACCTGCTCCACGAAGTCGACCTGTGGTGCGGCCAGGCGGCGGTAGCCTACGTTCTGTCTCCGGTAGGCGTCGCCGGCGTGGGCGGCCCACACCGTTTCGCGGATCGGCGCCAGATACCGGCTTCCGTCGGCCAGCACCGGATAACCGACGTTGATGTGATACAAGAACATGTGCGGCGTTCGATAGAAGCCGTGGTTGACGACAATGTCATTGACCACAAACTCGTTCGATCCAACCTTTGCCTCGATGCGACGGCGCAGGTGAAGATCCTCGCCGAACACTGCCGACTGTTGAACGATCCCCTCGCACCAGAGCGTGCATTCGTCGCCGTCCCACCGCTCTCCGTAGCCGGTCAGCCGTGCGGGTATGAACGCCACGCGGCCGTGGATCGAACTGTCCACGGTCTTGCGATGCGGGTAATGGTAATGATCGGCCGGATCGGAGTGCATGAAAAGGATATGATCGAGGCCGCAGGTGACGAGGAGGCCTGAGAACGAGCGCAGGAAGCCCAGACCGCCTTCGCCCTCATATTCGTGAAGGCCGGGGTGACGAAACCCCGACGGCGAATGCCAGCCGATCGCTGCCCCGCGATATTCGCAGTCGGCAACGTCGAGCGCCCGATCCACCAGGACCGTAAAACGGAAACCCGTGCCGGTGCGAAACTCGAGCATCCTGATGCCCCGCTCGACGCCATCGTCCAGGGTCATGAGCCGTACGCCGGCGAACTGGGACAGCATGCCGGCGCGTCGGCTGATTTCTCGCCTCGGCAATGACAGTCCATAGAGTTCAGCCATCGATTCGATCCTTTGCGCCGTCGTTGCCGCTCCGCGGCTCTATCGTATCCACCAGCCGCACCGATGCTGCCGCCCCGGCGATGATGCTCTCGACCGTCAACAGGTCGGTGTCGGCGACATTCAACCTCGCGACCTCTTCGCCCCGCCGCGTGATGGCGACACCGTCGGCGACCTGAAAACCTGATCGATGTTGTGCCCGATCAGCAAGATCGAACTATCCGCCGTTCGCGCGTCGTTGACGAAACGAAGAACGCCTTGCGTCTCCTCGACGCCAAGGTTGCTTGTGCGCCCGTCGAGAATGCCGACGCTTCCAGATGATTTGGCGACTTTCTCGAGACGAAGGAGTTCTTGAGCCACGATCCTAGACCCGCACAGCTTTCTTCCGCAGCGCCACGTGCAAAATCAAGTTGGCAAGAATGATGCTGCCCACGAAGATGTTATAGGGGGCCCGGGCACGCCGACCAAATCTACCGTTGCGGATCGTGCGCAACCGGAAGATGCCAACCAGCGCGCCCGGGATTGTCCCGCGGGGAGCGCAGGCGCATGATCTATACCGGCCTCACCTGGGATCACCCGCGAGGATACAACGCACTCGCCGCCGCAGCCGCCAGGACCGCTGCCGCTGGCGAGGCAGTGGTCAACTGGTCAAAGCAACCGCTCGAGGGGTTCGAGTCCCATCCGATCGCCGACCTCGCGGAACGATTCGACATCCTCGTCCTTGACCACCCCCACATCGGAGAAGCCGCCGTCGCCGATTGCCTGCTTCCCCTCGAAACGGTCTTCGATCACTCGGAAATCCGGGCCTGGAGGGAACAGACGATCGGACGCGCCATGGCGAGCTACGAGTGGCAGGGAATTCAATACGCCTTGCCGCTTGACGTCGCGACCCAGGTGATGGCGTTCCGCAGCGACTTGGTCGCTGAGGCGCCGCAGACCTGGGACGCGGTAATGCAGCTTGCGGAGAGCATCCCGGTGGCGATGTGTGTCTCGGGACCACATGCCATCTGCACCTTCTTCGCGATCTGCGTGGCGCTCGGCGACGAGCCGGGCACGGCCGAACTGGTCAACGACGCTACCGCCACAGAAGCGCTCCGGATACTGGCCCGCCTCACCAATACGGCACCGCGCGGCACCGAGACGGCAAATCCGATCATGCTCTTCGACACCATGGCCGGCGAGGACACGATCGCGCTGGTACCGCTCATTTTCGGCTATGTGAACTATGCACGGGCCGCGGCGGGCCGCCGCATTGTGACCTTCCGGGACGCGCCGAGCGAACGGCCGGCGGGTCGGCCGGGGAGCGTTCTCGGCGGGACGGGGATCGCCATAACCCGACAGGCGAGGCCGGACGCCCGCATACTTGATCATCTCCGCTGGCTCATGCGCACCGACACGCAGTCGACATTCATTCCCGAGCACGACGGCCAGCCGTCGGCCCGCGTCGCGTGGATGTCGGACGCGGTCAACACGGCCTCGGGAAATTTCTACCGTGCCACGCTGAGAAGCGCCGAGAGTGCCTGGGTCCGTCCGCGGCACGACGGCTACATCGCATTCCAGAACGAAGGCTCGCTGATCATTCGGCAGGCCGTCCTCGACGGTGAGACACACGAGGTCACCATCGGCAAGCTGCGTGCAGCGTGGTCGGGCAGCTTCGCCAGGACACGTCAACGCAACAAATGAACGACAAGGCCCTCGCCGACGTTACCGTCCTGGATTTCAGCCACACCAAACAAATCCTGGTGGAGTCCGGCTTCGCGGACGACGGTCAGGGCGAAAGCAGGCGGCGAAACAGGTCGATCTGCTGGCTAGCCATCTTGTTAAGCTCGTCCTGGCCGAGGTCATCCCAGTGAGCGACGACCCAACGATCGAGCGCTTCGCCGAGACCCATGACGCAATCGATTAGTAGCGAGTCGGGCAAGTCGGTGCGCACGACGCCGAGTGCTTGCCCTCGCGCGATGATCACACTGATCCAGCGGCGGGCTGCCTGGAAGGTACGGCTGGTAGGCGCGCCTTCTTTCGGATCGCCGCGCAAGCGGTAGAAGATTCGTCCGAGCTTGATGTACCAGGTGTTCCTGTTCATCACCTCGATGGATCGACGGTAGAGCGTCTCAAACTCGCTCCAGTAGGTCTCCGCTGTCAGCTTTTCGGGATCAAACCCACCGATCTCCTTGAACAGGAACGCGATCGAGCGCTCGACGAGGGTGGTGAACAGGTCCGCCTTGTTCTCGAAATAGTAGTACAGCGAGCTCTTGCTCATCCCCGAGCGCGCAAGGATGCGGTTAAGCGACGCTGCGTCGTATCCTTTCGCGCCGAACTCCTCGGCGGCGCTGTCGAACAGGCGCTGCTGGCGCTGCGGGTCGAGATTTTCGAGGCGACGTCGGCTCATGGGCTTGACCCTAACAGGGATCAGAAGTACAAACCAGTAGTATGTACCGTGTGGTACAAACTCAAGTCCACAATAAAATGTGGTCGTTCAGGCCACCAGATGATCTCAATTTGCGAACCCGTGGAGGCGATGTGACCGACAACGCAACAGCGAATCAAGCGCATAGCCGGCGAATAGACCTGCGTCTGCTGGCGGTGTTGGCGGCTCTCTGCCTCATCGGCGTTGCCATCGGCACGCCGGATGTGGCCGTTGCCGCCGACGCCACGGCACTCCTGCGCGTCGCCTTCGACAATTGGCGCGCCAAGAGTTCCGAAACGACCCTCACCATGACGATCCATCGTCCGTCGTGGGAGCGACATCTGACGATGACCGCCTGGACCCACGGTGACAACGAGGCGCTGGTACGGTTCACGGCGCCGGCCAAGGACGCGGGCAACGCCACGCTCAAGCTGCGCAACCAGACGTGGATCTACAATCCCAAGCTGAATCAGGTGGTCAAGTTGCCGGCGTCAATGCTGGCGCAGTCGTGGATGGGCTCGGATTTCTCTTACAACGATCTCTCCAAGGCCGAGGACGTGCTGACCGAGTACACCCACAAGATCATCGACACGGCGACGTCCGGCGGCCACACGGTCTACACCATCGAAGCAATTCCCAAACCCGGCGCACCAGTGGTCTGGGGAAAGCAGGAAGCCAAGGTGCGTGACGACGGCATCTTTGTGGAGGAGATCTTTTTCGACCAGGACATGAAACCGGTGCGCAAGATGACCACCGACAAGATCGCTCCACTCGGCGGTCGCGCCTACCCCGTGGTCCTGACCATGCGTCCCACCAACAAGCCGGGGCAATGGACGCGCATCAACACGACCAGCGGCAAGTTCAACATTGCACTGCCTGCTTACATCTTCACCCAGTCCAATCTGCAGAACCCGCGAGATTGACACCAATGCTGTTCGCCACGGCATGGCGAAATCTGTGGCGGCAGCCGACGCGGACGGGCCTCAGCCTTCTCAGCATGGCCTTCGCCGCAGCACTGCTGGTCTTCATGTTGTCCTTCCAGCTTGGCGTCTACGACACCATGAAGGCCAACGCTCTGAGGATTTTTGACGGCTTCGCGCAGATCCAGCCACCCGGTTACGCCGACGATCCGGACGTTCGCAAGACAATCGCTGCGCCCGATCAACTCGCCTCCCGGGCAACGGAGATTGCAGGTGTGACCGCCGCCGCCCCGCGCGCCACCTCCTATGTCATCCTCGCCAACGGCGAACTGAGCTACGGCGCGGCGATAGAGGGAGTCGAGCCGGACCAGGAACGGCATGTCTCGACTCTCGCCGCAACGGTTCATCAGGGCCGCTATCTGAGACAGGACGATACCGACGCGATCGTTCTCGGGGACGCGCTCGCCCGCAATCTCAAGGTTTCGCTCGGCGACAACGTCACCCTTCTCGGATCGGCAATCGACGGGACGATAGCCGCCGACAGCCTGAAGCTGGTCGGCATCTTCCACACCGGCATCAACCAACTCGACCGGCAGATCGCCGAAATGCCGCTGGGCCGTTTCCGGCAGACATTCGCCATGGGCGACAAGGCGAACGTCATCGCGCTGGCAGGTCCCACCCTTGCCGCGGTCAACGCCGCGCTCCCCGCCCTCGCCAGCTTGGCTCGGACCAAGGGCCTGACGGTCGAGGATTGGGGTGTGCTGCAGCCGGCGCTCAAGCAGGCCATCACCCTGGATTTCTCCACATCGATGCTCTGGTACGTCAGCCTCGTCGTAGTCGTCGTGTTCATTATCCTCAACACGCTTCTGATGTCGGTGCTCGAGCGCACCCGCGAATTCGGCATGCTGCTTGCCATCGGCATGCGCTCCGGGCTGATTGGACGCATGCTGTGGATCGAGTTGGTCCTGCTGGCCGTGATCGGCAATGCCATCGGCATTGCGATCGGCGCTGCGTTTGCTCTCTGGTTCGGGCAGTACGGCATCGCCTTCGGCGCGATCGAAGGATTGATGGCCCAATGGGGTCTGCCCGGCCGACTCTATCCGACCCTCAGCCTGACCAGCGCCTTGGCCGGCCCCGTGGTCATCGTGTTGTCGGTCGCATTCGCCGGCCTGATCCCCTTTCGCCGCATTCGCCGCCTCGAGCCGGTGGTCGCCATGGGGGTCGCATGATTGCCGCACTCCGGCTCCTTGGCCCCCTCGCCTGGCGCAATGTCTGGCGCAATCCGCGGCGCACCATCATCACCGTGGTCGTCGTCGCTGTCGGGCTCTATTCGATCCTCGTCTTCGCGGCTCTGCTCAACGCCTGGGCGCAGTCGAGTCGCGAGACGACCCTCAATCTGCTGACCGGCAGCGGCCAGATTCATGCTCAAGGCTATCTCGACGATCCGACGGTTTCCCGACGGATGCCGGCGCCGGATGCCAAACTCCAGGCCGCGCTCGCAACGCCGGCAATCAGCGCCTGGGTGGAGCGCGTCCGCGTTCCGGCGGTCATCGAGAGCGAATACAAGGCGCTGCCCGTTACCCTGCTTGGCGTCGACCCGGCGCGCGAGCGGCGAGTCTCGACCATCCCCGGCCAGGTCGCCGAGGGCAGCTATCTTTCCGGCAGTACCGATGCCGGTATCGTGCTCGGCCGCCACCTCGCCGATCGCCTTAAGACCCGCGTCGGCAAACGCGTCATCGTCATGGCGCAGAAGGCCAATGGCTCGCTGGCCGAGCAGGCCTACCGTGTTGTAGGGCTGTTTGCCGGCAACATGAATGCGGAGGATGCCTACGCCTTCACCGGCCTGTCCACCGCCCAAACGATGCTCGGCATCGGCGCCAGCATCTCTGAAATCAGTTTCGATGTGCCCGACGAAGCCCGGCTCGGTTCGGTCATCGCCGCATTGAGCCGCGTGGCGCCTGGTCTTGACGTGAGCCCATGGACAAAATTATCGCCGCTCGCTGCCGCCGTCGACAGCTTCATGCGTGCCTTCGTCTACATCTGGCTGTGGATCATGTTCGTCTTCATGGCAATCGGCATCGTCAACACGCAATTGATGGCCGTCTTCGAGCGCCTGCGCGAGTTCGGCCTGCTACAGGCGCTCGGCATGCGGCCGCGCCTGATCCTGCTACAGGTCTGCCTGGAATCGGCGATGCTGATCGGCATCGGCGTCGTCATCGGCATGGCGGTTTCAGCGGCCACCGTGGCGGCGTTCCATGGCGGGATCGATCTTGGCTTTCTGGCGCAGGGAGCGGAGTATTTCGGAGCGGGACACGTACTCTATCCGCAACTCGCCCCAATTCAGTTCGCCGAGCTCTCGCTACTTATTTGGGGGCTCGGCATTGGCGTCGCCCTGTGGCCGGCGCGCAAAGCTGCCAAATCCAGCCCGGTGGAGGCCATGAGCCATGCTTCATGAGGCACAGGCCGCCGCCGCCGCCGGCCCAATCGTGTCGTGTCGCGGAGTGCAAAAGGTCTACACCTTGGGCGCCGTCAAGGTTCCCGCCCTCAACGGGATCGACCTCGACATCGCTGCCGGTGACTTCGCCACACTCGCCGGGCCATCGGGATCGGGCAAGACGACCCTGCTCAACATGATTGGCGGCCTCGACCGACCCACCGCCGGCACGGTAACGATCGCCGGAGAGGACCTCGGCAAATTCGACAAGAACCGTCTCACGGAATTGCGCCTCCACAAGATCGGCTTCGTCTTTCAGGCCTACAACCTCATCCCCGTTCTGTCGGCAGCGGAAAATATCGAGTTCATACTGCAGCTGTTGGGCATCGCGGCGAGCGAACGCCGCCGGCGGGCCGTTGCCGCGTTGAAAGATGTCGGACTCGAGGGCATGGAGGACCGGCGGCCAGCCTATCTGTCGGGCGGGCAACAGCAACGGGTAGCGGTCGCGCGCGCCCTGGTCGCACGCCCGGCGATCGTGCTCGCCGACGAGCCGACCGCCAATCTCGATTCGAAAACCGCCACGGACCTGGTAGCGTTGATGGCACGCCTCAATGCCGCTTCCGGCATCACCTTCCTTATCGGCACTCACGACGCGCGTGTCATCGCCCACGCCAGACGCCACATCGAGATGACCGATGGACGAATCACAGCCGATGAAAACTGCCACCCAAACGATGCTTTGGTGTAGAGCGATACTCACCGTCGGCCTGCTGCTTCCGACGATCGGGGCGGCGCCGGTCCACGCCGGTGATCTGCACGGACGCTTTGAGCTGACTGACCTCGGTTCTTTTGCAAGTGACGACAGTCTTGCTGCTTCGCTTGGCGATCAATTCCGCAACGACTTCCTCGGTGACGTCCGCCTGATTTGGGAACCCAGTTGGGACAATTGGAATTTCGCATTCCACTATGAGGCGTCGGCCGATGTCGGCGGCAACGTCAAGCTGATGAGCGACGAAGCACCGTATTTGCCGCCCGTGCCCCCCTCAACGCTGTTCGATCTGACCAACACAATTGCCATTGGTGATCAGACCCTGATTACCCAGAAGATCGACCGGCTGGCGCTTGGCTACACCACCGCGAACTTCGTCATTCGGGTTGGTCGGCAGGCATTGACCTGGGGCGCCGGCATGGTGTTCCACCCGATGGACTTGGTCGACCCTTTCGCCCCCGACACGGTCGATACCGAGTACAAACCGGGCGTCGACATGGCCTATATGCAGTGGTTGTTCGGCGACGGTTCCGATCTGCAATTCATTGCCGTGCCCCGCGCACCCATGACGAGCGGCACACCGACCTGGGACGCGAGCACCTTTGCGCTGCACTATCACAGGGCTTTCGGTGAGCTTGACACGACGTTACTTCTTGCGCGCGATCACGGTGACTGGACGAGCGGCGTGGGGCTCAGCGGGTCGCTTGGCGGCGCCGTGTGGAACGCAGAGGTCATCCCCACCGTCGAGGCGGACGGAGCAGTCAGAATCTCCGGCTTGGCCAATATCAGCAGCGCAACGACCCTGTTCGGCCGAAACGCGACGGTTTTTGCCGAGTACTTTCACAATGGCTTCGGCGTTGCCGCGAAGGGCACGGCATATGACGCGCTACCGGCCGATCTCAAAGACCGGCTCCTGCGTGGACAGGTCTTCAACACCTCGCAAGACTATGCGGCCGGGGGCATGACGCTGGAGTGGACACCGCTGCTGTCCCTTTCGCCCAGCATCATTGCCAACCTCGACGACGGCAGTTTTTACGCCGCCGCGGAGGCCAACTGGTCGCTGAGCGACAATGCCGACCTGATAGCAGGTGCCCAGGTGCCCATCGGTCCTGCCGGCACTGAATATGGCGGCCTACCGGCGAGCGGCAGCACGGCTCCCTACGTGGCGCCGGCGACCACCGCCTATGTCCAGCTGCGACAGCATTTCTGAGCGAGGAACTGGCCCCGCGGGGCGTGTTGACACAGCTTGCTTGTGCTCCATCCGGCAGTGCGTTCGCAACGTCTCACCGCGAGCACGCCGACCATGCCTACCTCACCGCGGCATCGTAGGCTGCCACGATCGCGGCCGCCCTGGCCGCAACCTCCTGCGCTGACATCCCCGGCTTGTATAGGCTGGAGCCGAGACCAAAGCCGACGGCGCCGGCTTCAACGTAATCACTGATGTTGCCGTCCGTGACACCACCGACCGCCAGCAGCGGTATTCGCTTGGGAAGGACGACGGACATCGCCTTGATCCCGGCCGGTCCGATCAGATCGGCCGGAAAGAACTTCAGCGCATCGGCACCGGACGCTATGGCGTCAAACGCCTCCGTCGCGGTGAACACGCCGGGGCACGAGAACAGGCCGGCCGCTTTGGTCGCGCGAATGACCGCACCATCACAATTGGGTGAAACGATGAGTGCGCCGCCAGCCGCCTTGACCGCCTCGACCTCGGCGATGGTCAGCACCGTCCCGGCGCCCACAATGGCGCGCGACCCTGCGTCCGCCACCATGGTACGAACGGAACGGATGGGATCGGGCGAGTTGAGCGGCACCTCGATCAGCCCGATGCCCGCGCCGATCAGCGCCTCCAGCACCGCTTTGGCCTCGCCCGGCTCGATCCCGCGGACGATCGCGATCAGCGGGCGTTCCGCCCCGAACAGGCCTGCCATCACGTTCTCCTCTGCGCCAACGGGCCAGCCATGCGGGCGAGACGGACTGGCCCGGCGCTCGCCATTTCGCCACCATCGCTCGTCTCGAGCGAGCGGCCAAGAACGAACACCACAGCATGGGCGCGCCCCAGCGACCGGCAGCTCAACTGCGCGGACCAAAGCCTAAATGTTTTCGCCAGTCTCGGCATTCTCTTCGCTGAGTTCGCGAACCCCGCGAAGGGTCACGCCGCCGAATCGGCGTCGGCGCTCCACCGTTTGGCGAGGATTTCGATCATGTCTGCAGCCACCGGTTTGCTGAACAAATAGCCTTGGCCAAGGTCGCAGCCACTCTTCTGAACATGCTTCAGCATGGCACCGTTCTCGATACCTTCCGCGCACACCTTGAGGTTCAGCTTCTTGCCCAGAAGCGCCAGAATTTCGACGATGATCTCCGCCTCCGCATTGACGCCGATGTCCATCACGAACGACTTGTCGATCTTCAGCTCGTTGAACGGCAGGCGGTAGAGCTGCACCAGCGAGGAATAGCCGGTTCCGAAGTCGTCGATCGAGACGTTGAAGTCTTTCAGACGGAAGCGAGTCAGAATGTCCATCGTCGCCGCGGGCGCCGACATCGCTGCCGACTCGGTAACCTCCAGGGTGATGCGGGCCGGGTCGACACCGTGCTTGATGGCCAATTCGGCCAACCTGTCGGGCAGTGAGCGGTCATCAAGCATCGTGCCGTCGATGTTGACGCTGACGGCAAGGTCGAGGCCGTTGTCCAGCCATGAGCGTGCTGCAGCGAACGCCTTGTTTGCCACCACCTCCGTGAGTGCGTGCATCAGTCCCGAATCCCGCACAACCGGAATGAACTGGTCGGGAAACACCCAGCCGCCATCGGGCAGCGCCCAGCGCGCCAGCGCCTCCACCCCCGTCATGCGTCTGCCGGCGTTCGCGAAGAGATCGACCTTCGGCTGAAAGTGAACCTGTATTTCGTCGTTCTCGATAGCCCGGCGAACGTCCTCCGAGCGGACACGCTGACGGAATCCGGCGCGCGACTTCAAGGCGGCTTCGATATCCTCGACCAGGAGAGGCTTGGCGAGCGTGCGGCCCATGTCCAAGTCGTATTGCTCGCCGACGGAGCGGGCGGCAGCGAGGGTTCTCGCGTCCGATCCGCTGGCAATGAAGATTGTCGCTTTGCTACGCTGCTCGCCGAGGAAACGCAGCAACTCGATGCCGTCGAAGCCCGGCAATTTGAGATCGAGAAAGATCACCCCCGGCTCTTCCCGGCCGTAGGCGTCGTGGAAAGCATTGCCGTCATGGGCCATGACCACCGAGAAGCCGATCGCTTCGGCGACCTCGCCGATGAGATCGGCAATCAGCGGTTCGTCGTCAACAACCAGAAGGATCGGTCCTTTGCTCATCGCGATGCCGCCTCCAGCAACGACCCGATGCGGTTCGGCAGATCGGCAACATCGTACGGCTTGGCGATAAACCTGGCGTGGGGAATGAGCGCATCCTTGTCGCGCAGCGCCCTTTCGGCATAGCCCGACGCGAACAGAACAGGCATGTCCGGCCGCTGCTTCCTGATGAGGTTGACCATCTCGGGCCCGCTCATCCCACCCGGCATGATGACATCGGAAAACACCAGATCGATTTCGGGATGATCGGTGAAGGCCTGAAGACCCGCCGGTCCGTTGTGTGCCTCGATCACCTGATAGCCGGCATCGGCCAGCATAGACACGGCGATATCGCGGACCCCCTCTTCGTCCTCGACCACCAGAATCGTCGCATTGCGATCGACGACAAATGCATTCGTCTCTTTCAGCTCTTCCGCATCGGCAGCCACTTCGGCGCCGCCCCCCTCGGCGACAAACAGCTTGAACGTGGCGCCATAGCCGACTTCGCTGTAGACGCTCACGTGACCGCCTGATTGCTTCATGAAGCCGAAGATCGTGCTGAGCCCCAGGCCGGTGCCCTCCCCTGTCTCCTTGGTCGTGAAGAACGGTTCGAAGACCTTGTCCATGATCTCCCGCGGAATGCCCGTCCCGGTATCCGACACCGCGATCTCGATGTAGCGCCCGGGCCGCACCTCGCCACGCGTCGCCGCGTACGCGTCATCCAGCTCGACACGCCTGGTTTCTATGGTGAGGCTTCCCCCGCCTTTCATCGCGTCACGCGCATTCACGCACAGGTTCAACAGCGCATTTTCGAGCTGGTTGCGATCGGTCCGACCCAGGCATTGCTCAGTGCTGAGCGAAGTGTTGACCCTGATGTTCTCCCCCATCGTGCGTCGCAACATGTCGACCATATCGCGCACCAGTTCACTGACATCCACCGTTCCGGTCTCGAGCACCTGCTGGCGCGAGAAACTCAGCAGACGTCGGGTGAGTTCGGCGCCGCTCTTTGCTGCCCCCATC
>CAZSWL010000179.1:0-2931 GCA_964610725.1 uncultured Bauldia sp. | reverse complement strand
CCTTGAGGCCGGGCACGGCCGAGTACCAGGCGGCGTAGTCCTGGCTGTGCTGGGCGGCGACGCGGGCGGCCGCGCCGTTGGGACCGCGAAAGACGATCGGGCAGCCCATCTGGCCGCCCGACATGTAGAGCGTCTTGGCCGCCGAGTTCACCACGTGGTCGATCCCCTGCATGGCGAAATTCCAGGTCATGAATTCGACGATCGGTTTGAGGCCGGCGAGCGCGGCGCCGACCCCGAGGCCGGCGAAGCCGTGCTCGGTGATCGGCGTGTCGATCACCCGCTCCGGCCCGAATTCGTCGAGCAGGCCTTGCGTCACCTTGTAGGCACCTTGGTACTCGGCCACCTCCTCGCCCATGACGAACACTTCCCCGTCGCGGCGCATCTCCTCGGCCATGGCGTCGCGCAACGCCTCGCGCACCGTCATGGTCGCCATCTCGGTATCGGCAGGGATATCCGGATCGGTCGCCGTTGCCTGCCGCGCTGCCGCCGGCGCCGATGGCTCGACCGTGGCGGGCTTCGCCGGCGCCGCTTCGCCCGCGCTCGCCGTCTCGCCCTTGCCGTCGTCCTTGGGCGGCGCGGCCGTCGGCGCCGGGGCGCTGACGGCGGTCGCGTCCTCGCCCTCGCTGGCGATCAGCGCGATCGGCGTGT
This sequence comes from uncultured Bauldia sp., assembly GCA_964610725.1. Lineage (GTDB taxonomy): Bacteria > Pseudomonadota > Alphaproteobacteria > Rhizobiales > Kaistiaceae > JBBDMC01. The sequence continues at coordinate 2,283 of CAZSWL010000179.1, read as the reverse complement.
TGACCTTGACGTTCTCGGTGCCCTCCGGAATCAGGATCTTGGCCAACGTGCCCTCGTCGATCGCCTCCACCTCCATGGTGGCCTTGTCAGTCTCGATCTCCGCCAGCACGTCGCCCGACTTGACCGTATCGCCCTCCTTCTTGAGCCAGCGGGCAACGGTCCCCTCCTCCATGGTCGGCGAAAGGGCGGGCATGAGGACATCGATCGGCATGGCGTTCAACCGAAGCTCACGTCGCCTTGCGCGATCGTCGAAAACACGGTTTGCCGCATCGGACCCGTTGCCTCCCTGTCAGCGATAGACGTCGGCCCACAGCGCGGCGGCGTCGGGTTCCGGGCTGGCCTGGGCGTACTCGGCCGCCTCGGTGATCCTGGCGCGCACCGCCTTGTCGATCGCCGTCAGCTCGTCCTCCTTGGCCATGCCGCTTTGCACGATGCGCTCCCGCGCCATCTCGATCGGGTCGTGGTGCTCGCGCACGTCCTGCACCTCCTCGCGCGTGCGGTACTTGGCCGGGTCCGACATCGAATGGCCGCGGTAGCGGTAGGTGAGCATTTCGAGGATGTACGGCCCCTTGCCCGAGCGACACCAGGCGATCGCCTTGGCGCCGGCTGCCTTCACTGCGCGCACGTCCATGCCGTCGACCTGCTCGCCGGGAATGTTGAACGAGACGCCGCGGCGCGACAGGTCGGTCTGTGCCGAGGAACGCGTGATCGAGGTGCCCATGGCGTAGCGGTTGTTCTCGATCACGTAGACCACCGGCAGCTTCCACAGCTCCGCCATGTTGAACGACTCGTACACCTGGCCCTGGTTGGCGGCGCCGTCGCCGAAGAAGGTCAGGCACACCCGGTCGTTCTTGCGGTAGCGATTGGCGAAGGCGAGCCCGGTGCCGAGCGGCACCGGCGCGCCGACGATGCCGTGCCCGCCGAAGAAGTTCTTCTCCCGCGAAAACATGTGCATCGAGCCGCCCTTGCCGTGGGAGTAACCGGCCTTGCGGCCGGTGAGCTCCGCCATGACCCCCTTGGGGTCCATGCCGCAGGCGAGCATGTGGCCGTGGTCGCGGTAGCCGGTGATGACCTGGTCGCCGTCCTCGCGCGCTATCAGCATGCCGGTGACGACCGCTTCCTGGCCGATATAGAGATGGCAGAAACCGCCGATCAGCCCCATGCCGTACATCTGCCCGGCGCGTTCCTCGAACCGCCGGATCAAAAGCATGCGCTGGAAGGCGTCGAGCTCTTCCTCGCGGCTGAAGTTGGCCGGCTTGGTGGTGATCTTGCCGCCTGCCGCGTCCGCCGGCCGCGCGACATTCTGGCCGACTTCGGCGAGCGTCGCTTCCGCTTTGCGCTGGGCCCTCGGCATCGGGCAGCCTCCGTTGTGCGTTTCACGTTGTTCTTATTGATTTGCTGCGAAAGTACCGGATGGCAACAGCCAATCCAAGGCTGCGGCCCGGCCAATCCCGCAAATCTAGTATGCTGAATTGTCATAGGGTTTGGCAGCGATCGGGCAACGATCGTTGACAAACATCACAACAATTTCAATTCACTTGCCCGGTTGCTGCGCCGCACCCGATTCGAGCACCACCTCGTCGGGCCGCATGAGGTTGAGCTGGGTGCGCGCCTCCATGTCGATCGTGTCGGCGTCGAGGCTGCCCGGTCTGACCATGGCAACCCGCGCTTCCAGCGCCTCCCGCTCCTTGGTCAGCCGGTCGCGCTCGGCGGTGAGCCGGGTCGCGTCGCGCTCCATGCGGTCCATCGCCCAGATGCCGAACGAGCCGCTGTAGGCGTGGAAAGCGAAATAGCCGAGGAAGGCGGCGGCGACCAACGCCATCCACAGGCGGTGAAAAGGCGTGCGCTTGCGTTGGCGGGTGATCATGGGCGGCGACGAGGCGATCGCACCACCATGGCCGAACAGGCTTAACGGAGGGTTGCCGAAGCCTGCAATTGTCGACAACGCGCTGAGCCGCGATTCACCGCGATCGGGCAAAGTATCCAAGGCGACTGGCTGCGGGCGCAGGGTCGGACAGGGAATACCTCTACTCGCGTCCGCTTTCGGCGGCGGAGACGGCCGGGCTGTTGTCGACGCGCGAGGCCGCCTGATCGCGGTTCAGGCGCGTCCGAGCACGGATTTGCCGGCGAACTCGGCCTGTGTGCCGAGGTCCTCCTCGATGCGCAGCAGCTGATTGTACTTGGCCAGGCGGTCGGAGCGGGACAGCGAGCCGGTCTTGATCTGACCGCAGTTGGTGGCCACAACCAGATCGGCGATGGTGGAGTCCTCGGTCTCGCCGGAAC
>CAZSWL010000178.1:0-23540 GCA_964610725.1 uncultured Bauldia sp. | reverse complement strand
GCGGGGCGAGCGTCGCCGAATCGTCATTGCCGCCCCTGAGCACCCCCGTCTGGCTGACCCGCGCGTGGCCCGCTCGGGCGTGGCGGGCGCGCGCGCCGCGCGCCTCGTTCGTCAGCTCGCGCGGGTGGTTGGCGTGGATCGCCACCCACGTCGCCTTGCCCGACGCGCGCAGCGCCTCGACCAGCTCCGTCGTCACCCGCTCCGGCGCCACCACCGGCACGCGCGTGTGGAAACGCACCACATGGACGTGGTCGATACCGGCGAGCTCGGCGGTGAGCCTCGCCAGCCGCCGCGGCGACGCCATCAACGGATCGCCACCCGACACGATCACCTCCCAGATCTGCGGCCGCGCCGCGATGTAGGCGAGGGCGGCGGCGAGTTCCCCGCCCGACAATGCGGCCCTGCCGTGGCCAACCGTCTCGCGCCGGAAGCAGAACCGGCAATAGACCGCGCACACCGACATGAGCTTGAGAAGCACCCGGTCGGGGTAGCGGTGGATCAGGCCGGGCACGACTTCATGGACCTCGTCGCCGATGGGATCGGCGCGCTCGTCGGCCGTGGTCGTCAGCTCCGCCGCATCGGGAACGAACTGCCGCGCGATCGGGTCGTCGCGCTCGCCCGGCTGGATGAGCGCCGCCATCGCCGGCGTGACGGAGACCGCGTAGCGGGAGGCGACCTCCTCCAGCGCGGCCAGATCACCGCGCGCCACCAGCCCGGCGGTCATCAGGTCCCTCACCGTGCGCAGGGTGCGGGCGGTCGTCCCTTGTCGCGTCGTCGCGTTCATGATCGCCACTCCCCGTCGTCCGCCGGCGTCCATTGCACCTGGTCGATGTGGCTGGCGCCGGTTGCGAGCATCGCCAGCCGGTCGAGGCCGAGCGCCACGCCGCTCGCCTGCGGCATCGCCGCGAGCGCGGCCAGAAAATCCTCGTCGAGCGGATAGCGCTCGCCGTGGATGCGCTCCTTTTCGGCCATGTCGGCCAGGAAGCGACGCCGCTGCTCGGCCGCGTCGGTCAGTTCGGCGAAACCGTTGGCGAGCTCGACTCCGCACACGTAAAGCTCGAAGCGCTCGGCCACCGCCGCATCATTCGGGCTGGCGCGGGCGAGCGCCGCCTCCGCGAGCGGATATTGGTAGAGGATGGTCGGTCGGCCGATGCCGAGCCTGGGCTCGACCTTTTCGCTGAGCACGCGGCTGAAGATGTCCGACCAGGTGTCGTCGGCCGCGGTCCTCACGCCTGCCTTCCCGGCCATCTCGGCGAAGCGGTGGCGCTCGCCTGCGCTCGCCGCAAGGTCGATCCCGGCGTGACGATCGAATGCCTCGGCGACGTTGATCTTCTCCGGCTCGGCGAACGGATCGGCGCTGTTCCCGCGCCAGGTGAGCCGGCTGGTGCCCGCGGCGCGCGCCGCCTCAGCGACCACCGCCACGCAGTCGGCCATTACCGCCTCGTAGGGCTCGCCCGCCCGGTACCATTCCACCAGCGTGAATTCCGGCGCGTGTAGGCCCCCGCGCTCGCGATTGCGGAAAACGCGGGCGAAGTCGACGATCCGCTTTTCGCCGGCGGCGAGAAGCTTCTTCATGGCGAATTCCGGCGAGGTGGCGAGATAGCGTTGCGCGCGCGCCCCGTCCGGTCCGATCAGTTCGGTGGCGAAGGCGTGCAGATGGGTTTCGTTGCCGGGCGATGCCTGCAGGATCGCCGCCTCGACCTCGATGAAATCACGGGCGGCGAACCATGCCCTCAGCGCCGCCACCACGCGACCGCGGGCGAGCAGGAACGGCCGCCGGTCTCGGTGGCGGTCGCGGTCCCACAACGGCGTCGGCGGCGGTGATAGTGCCATCAATCCCTGCCCGCGTCCGTGCGGCTGTCCGTCCGCCGGGCTCTGGCGGTCGCCGGCAAAATCGCTAATGTGCGCGCCAAATCGGGGGCCGTGCGGTTCCCCGCCGCCAGCCATAATCGAGGGCATCTTGAAAGTCATCGCCAGCCAGATCCGCAAGGGCAACGTCGTCGACTACAACGGCCAGCTATACGTCGTGCTCACCGCCGAGAATTTCCACCCCGGCAAGGGCACCCCCACCACCCAGATCGACATGCGCCGCATCTCCGACGGGGTGAAGGTGTCGCAGCGGTTCAAGACCACCGAGCAGGTCGAGCGGGCCTTCGTCGAGGACCACGATTACCAGTACCTCTACGCCGATGGCGACGGTTTCACCTTCATGAACGGCGAGACCTTCGACCAGATTTACGTGCCAAGGGAAATCGTCGGCGATGCCGCCCCCTATCTGCAGGAGAACATGACCGTCAGGCTCAGTCTGCACGAGAGCGTGCCGATCGCCATCGAGCTGCCGCAGCGGGTGACGCTGGAGGTGATCGAGACCGAGCCGGCCATGAAGGGACAGACGGCCGCCTCCTCCTACAAGCCGGCGCTGTTGTCGAACGGCGTGCGCACCATGGTGCCGCCGCACATCGCGCCGGGCACACGCATCGTCGTCATGACCGCCGACGGCTCCTACGCCGAGCGCGCCAAGGACTGACGGGCGGCGTTCACTGCTGCGGCGTCATGGTGGCGACACACTGCCGCGACAGGGCGTTGAGCCGGTCCTTCTGTTCGCTGGTCAACTCGTCGGCCGGCGTCACGAATAGGTCGCTGCCGTAAAGGCCGGTGAACATGCAGCCGCAGAAGCCGGTGCAGGTCGCCGGGTCGCGGCCCTGGGCGCGGCAGGCCGGCAGGCACTCGTCCATGAACGCCTGGCGCGGGTCCGCCTGCGCTGCCGCCGCCTGCGCCGGCGCCGGCGGGCCCGGCGCCAGGAACGGCGCCGCCAGCGCCACCCCTTCGAACAGGATCAACTGGTGCGTCATGTAGATCAGCAGGCTCCAGCGGCCGGTGAACGCCAGCAAGCGCGTCAGCGGGTCGCGTGGCTGCCAGGCGGCGACCGTCGCCTCGCCGCCCGAGGCGTGGAATGCCTTGCCGATGGCGATCCCCGCCAGCACCACGCCGAACCAAGGAAAGATCGGAACGTAATCCACCGTGACCGGCGGCGTTGACGAAAATCCCACCCACCACAGCTCCGGCAGGTTGAAGAGCGGGCTGGCGAAGAAGTGCGGCGCGGCGATCACCACCGCCGCCGCCAGCGCCGTCAGCCACGCCGGCAGGAGCAGGAACGGCAGCGCCAGCACGCTTGCCGCCGCGATCAGGTGGAGGATGCCGAAGAAGACGAAACTCTTCGGCTCGACGATCCAGGTGACGATGCTGACCAGAATGGCGCTGCCGACGATCAGCCCCAGTCGGCGCAGGAAAGGACCGCTACGGAAGCCGCGGCGGGTGGCCATCACCAGGTTGACGCCGACGAGGAGGAGAAACGTCGCCGCGGTGGCGCGGGCAAGCGCGACCCAGCCGAGGCCACTTTCGACCGGGGCCCCGGTCAGCCCGAACGCCCACAGGTCCCAGACGAAGTGATAAACGATCATGGCGGCAACGGCGATGCCGCGCACCACGTCGATCGCCACGATGCGCGCGCCGCGCTCCTCGCCGGCAGCCGCGATCGCCATGGTCATACGGGAGGTCCCTCCATGCGGATGCGACGGCATCTTGTCGTCTTGCCCGCCCGGTCGCAACCGGCCTGCGGCGCCGCCGCCTCGGCCGGAAGGCCGGCGCGATTGCGCCAGTCTTTCGCCAATGCGATGGTTGTGGCAGGTTTCTCGCCGTCATGAGCGAAGCCGAGATCATCGCGCCGCCGGCCGGGGACCGCGCCCGCCCGCCCGCCGGCCCGCCGCAGCGGCCGTTGCGCGATGGGCAAAGACATCGCCGCCGCATCGGCTATCGCCTCAGTCATAACAAGGTTTTCTATCGGCTCGTTGCCGCCCTGGCCTGGGTATTCGCGCGGGTGATCAAGTGGCTCGGGCCAGAGCGGGGTGAGCGGTTTGCTCTGGCCGTCGTTCACACGTTCGGGCCGCTGATGGCGATGCACCGCACCGCCGTCGCCAACGTCGCCGCCGCCTTCCCGCAGAAGAGCGCCCCCGAGCGGCGGGCGATCGTGCGCGGCTGCTGGGAGAATCTGGCCCGCTCCGCCGTTGAGTTCATCTTCATCGACCGGATCGCCGCTGCGTTCGATCCGGCGCGACCGGATGTCAGCTCGATCACCATCGACGGCATCGAGCATGTGGAGGCGCTGCGCAAAAGCGGCCGGCCCGCCATCATCTTCAGCGCTCATCTCGCCAACTGGGAAGTGGCCGCCCTGGTGCTTGCTGCCCTGCGCCTGCCGACGGTCGTTCCCTTCAAGACGCTGCGCAACCCCTACATCAGCCGCTATATCCGCGCGCGCCGGGCGGCGCTGATCGACACCATGGTCGACAACAGCCGGGGCGCCGCCCTGAAGATCGCCGCGGCCTTCGAACGCGGCAACCATTTGGTCTTCCTCACCGACCAACGCCTGAGCCAAGGTCTCTCCGTGCCTTTCTTCGGCCGCCCGGCGCTGACCAATCCCATCGTGGCGCTGTTCACCCGCCGGTTCGACTGCCCGGTCTATGGCGCGCGGGTGATCCGCTGCCCGGACCGGCGGCTGCGCGTGGAGATCATGCCGGTGACCCTGCCGCGCGATGGCGAAGGCCGCATCGACGTTGCCGCTTCCACGGCGCGCGTCAACCAGATCGTCGAAACCTGGGTACGCGAGCACCCCGACCAGTGGCTGTGGCTGCACAACCGCTGGAAATCGTGACGACCCGCCGGGATGGCGCCCATGATTGCCGAGACGCCCGACATCGCCCTGCCGGTTGACGGCCGCCAGTCGCCGCACGCCGCCGCGGTCCAGCGCGGCGTCGGCCGCCTGTTGCGCTCTCTCGGCCTCGCCATGGTCACCGAGCTGCCGCTCGCCACCGGCCGCCGCGCCGACGTGGTCGGGCTTGCCGCCGACGGCGAGATGTGGATCGTCGAGATCAAGTCGTCGATCGACGACCTTCGCGTCGACCGCAAGTGGCCGGACTACCGGCTGTCGTGCGATCGCCTGTTCTTTGCCACACACGCCGGGGTGCCGCTCGCCATCTTCCCCGACGACGCCGGCCTCATCCTTGCCGATTCCTACGGTGGCGAGTTGATCCGCCCGGCGCCCGAGCATCGCCTGGCGGCGGCGACCCGCAAGGTCATGCTGCTGCGCTTCGCCCAGGCGGCGGCGACGCGGCTGCACGGGCTGATCGATCCCGGCGCCGTCGGGCTGCTCTAGCGTTCGGCAGGGCCTCGGGCTTCAGCGCGGGGCGCGCTTGGCCAGGATGCGCTGCAGGGTGCGGCGGTGCATGTTGAGGCGGCGGGCCGTTTCCGAGACGTTGCGGTCGCACAGTTCGTAGACCCGCTGGATGTGCTCCCAGCGCACCCGGTCGGCCGACATCGGGTTCTCCGGCGGCGGCGCCTTCTCGTCCGGCTCGCGGGTCAGCGCGGCGTGGATGTCGTCGGCGTCGGCCGGCTTTGCCAGGTAGTCGACGGCGCCGAGCTTGACCGCGATCACCGCCGTGGCGATGTTGCCGTAACCGGTCAGCACCACCACCCGTGAATCGGGGCGATAGCGGCGGACCTGCTCGACCACGTCGAGGCCGTTGCCGTCCTGCAGCCTGAGGTCGACCACGGCGAAAGCGGGCGGCACCGCCGCCGCCCGTTTGATGCCCTCCGCGACGGTGTCGGCGGTTTCGACCACGTACCCCCGCGCCTCCATGGCGCGGGCGACCCGCTGCAGGAACGGCTTGTCGTCGTCGACGATGAGCAGTGACATGTCCGTTTTGGTGGCGCTGCCGCCTTCCGTCATCGGCTGCGGTCTCCGGCCTCCGTCGGGTGGTTTGGCCGGTTTATAGGGACTCCGCCGCCCTTCGCCAAGTTGTTCCCTCGGCGGTGGCTTCCGTGCCCGTCTCGCCGCCGGCAGCGGTGTCCATCAGCGGGCGCGGCCACGCCACGCGGACCACGGCGCCGCTCGCCGGCGCCCTGCGGTTGGCCAGCTCCAGGCTGGCGCCGGAACGTTCCAGCAGCGTCTTGGCTATGAAGAAGCCGAGCCCGAAGCCGCCCGACTCCGACTCGTCGCCCCCCTTGCGGGTGGTGACGTAGGGTTCGCCGATCCGGTCGATGACGCCGGCGGCGAAGCCGGGGCCGTCGTCGGCGATGGTGATGGCGACCTCGCGCTCGCTCCAGCGGCCGGTCACCGTCACCTTGCTTTCGGCGAAATCGACCGCGTTCTCGACGAGGTTGGCGAGCCCCTGAACGATCGCCGGATTACGCCGGCCGACCGGCTCGGGGCCGTCGCCCTTCAAGGGCACCACGACGATGTCGGCGGCAAACACCCGGTACGGCGCCACCACCTCCTCGATCAGGTGCGACAGCGGCTGGCGGGCGAGGTGCTGGTCGCCCTGGTCGGACAGCGACGTCAGCCGCGCCAGGATATCGCGGCAACGGCGTGACTGGCTGGTGATCAGGGCGACGTCGTCGGCGTGGGCGCTGCCCGCCGGCATCTCGCGCTCCAGCTCCTTGGCGACGAGGGCGATGGTGGCGAGCGGCGTCGACAGTTCGTGGGCGGCGGCGGCGGCGAGCCCGTCGAGGGCGGCGAGATGGTGCTCGCGGGCGAGGACGAGTTCGGTGGCGTTGAGTGCGCGGGCGAGCTGGCGCGCCTCCTCGGCGACGCGGAAGGCGTAGATGCCGGTGAACACGCACGTCGACACCAGCGCCATCCACACGCCCGCGGTGTAGACCAGCGGGATCGTTATGCTCTCGCCGTCGCGCCACGGCAGCGGCCAATGAGTGACCGCCAGCACGCTCGCCGATGCCACCACCGTCAGCCCGAGCAGCACCGTCGCCGGCGGCGGCAGTGTCGTCGCCGAGATGATGACCGGCACCAGCAGCAGGATGGCGAAGGGATTGTCGAGGCCGCCGGTGATGTAGAGCAGGGCGGCGAGCTGCAGTGCGTCGAAGGCGAGCAGCGCGAAGGCCGGCCACTGGCCGAGCCGCAGGCTCGCCGGATAGCGCGCCTGCAGAAACAGGTTGAGCGCCGCCGACAGCCCGATCAGCACCAGGCACGGCGTCGCCGGCAGGTCGAAGCGAAGAAGCTGGTAGGTGAAGGCGATGGCTGCCGCCTGGCCGATGATCGCCAGCCAGCGCAGCCTGACCAGCGTATCCAGCCGCAGACTGCGGCTGGCGAAGTCGGCGGCGTTGGCGGCGGCAGCGGGCATCAGCGCGACCTTGCTGGCTGGCGGATTGTGGCCAATCGCCCGTACAATCCTATAGCATTTCGGCCGGTCCGGCGCCGCCGTCCGCCGTCCGCGTGGAGCTTCGGCCGATCATGACCGCCATGACCGTCAGCGACGACACTCCGGCGATCGAGGTGGAGGGTCTGACCAAGGTTTACAAGGCGCTCACGGCCGTCGCCGGCATCTCCTTCGCCATCCGCCGCGGCTCGATCACCGGCCTGCTCGGCGGCAACGGCGCCGGCAAGACCACCACCATCGGCATGATTCTCGGCCTCATCCTGCCGACCGGCGGGATCATCCGCGTCCTCGGTCACGACATGGCCGCCGAGCGCCATCTGGTGCTCCATCGCATCAACTTCGAGAGCCCCTACGTGGCGCTGCCCAATCGGCTGACGGTGCGTCAGAACCTGCGCGTCTTCGCCCGTCTCTATGGCGTGGCGGCGGCGCGCCGCAGGATCGACGAGCTCGCCGTCGATCTCGATCTCGCCGACTTCCTCGATCGCGAGGTCGGCAAGCTCTCCGCCGGCCAGAAGACGCGGGTGGCGCTCGCCAAGGCGCTGATCAACGCGCCCGAGGTGGTGCTGCTCGACGAACCCACCGCCTCGCTCGATCCCGACACCGGCGACTGGATCAGGACGCGGCTGACCGCCTACAGCCGCTCCCGCGCCGCCACCATCCTGCTCGCCTCGCACAACATGCCCGAGGTCGAGCGCCTGTGCGACGACGTCATCATGATGAAGGCCGGCAAGATCGTCGACCGGGCGGCGCCGCAGGCGCTCATCGACAAATACGGCCGCACCACCCTCGAGGACGTCTTTCTCGACGTCGCCCGCGGCACCGGCATCGCCGGCGCGATGGTCGATCCACCGTGAACGCTCCCTACGTTTCGCCGCCGCCGGTCTACGCCGCCGTGTCGTTGGCGCGCATCGCCGCCATGCTGCTGCGCTACTTCTACCTGTTGCGCTCGTCGTGGCCGCGGCTGGCCGAGCTCATCTACTGGCCGCTGGTGCAGATGCTGATGTGGGGCTTCCTGCAGACCTATCTCAACCGCCATTCCGGTTTCCTCGCCGCCGCCGGCGGTTCGCTGATCGGCGCCATCATGTTGTGGGACGTTCTCATCCGCGGCCAGCTCGGCCTGTCGGTGTCCTTTCTTGAGGAGATGTGGTCGCGCAACATGGCCAACCTTCTGATCAGCCCACTTCGCCCCGGCGAGTTCCTGGCGGCGCTAATGGCGATGAGTCTGGTGCGCATGTTCGTCGGCCTCGTTCCGGTGTCGCTGCTGGCGATCTGGTTCTTCGGCTTCAACCTGTGGGGGCTCGGCCTCGGCCTCGTCGCTTTTTTCGCCAACCTGTTGCTCACCGGCTGGGCGGTCGGCGTCGTCGTTTCCGGCGTCATCTTGCGCAACGGGCTCGGCGCCGAGGGCCTTGCCTGGACGCTGATGTTCCTGCTGCTGCCGTTGTGCGCGGTGTTCTATCCGGTCGCCACGCTGCCCGGCTTTCTCCAGGTGTTCGCGTGGATGCTGCCGCCGACCTACGTCTTCGAGGGCATGCGCGCCATCATGTTCGAGCATCGTTTTCGCGGCGATCTGATGGCCGAGGCGCTGTCCATCAACGCCGTTTTCATCGCCGCCGCCTGCTTTGCGTTCCTCCGCCTGGTCGACAGCGCTCGCCGCATCGGCTCGCTGATGGCCATCGGCGAGTAGCGGCCGCCGGCCACAACCGGGATGGTTACCAAATCGTCAATCGAGACTTGCGCTTAGGGCGTGAGCCACCATATCCTTGTGCATTGCAAAACGGCCGAATCAGAAGCCGGAGCGAAAGGGGCGAGGCTTGTACTACGAGCTCTACGAACTGAACCACGCCGCCCTGAGCCCGCTGCGCGCGGCCGCCGACGCCACCCGGCTCTATTTTCAGAACCCCTTCAATCCGCTGACCCACACCACCTTTGGCCGCTCGGTCGCCGCCGCGGCGGAGGTGTTCGAGCGCACCACCCGCCGCTACGGCAAGCCCGAGTGGGGCATAACCGCCACCACCGTCGCCGGCCAACAGGTGCCGGTCGTGGCGCATGTCGTCTGGCAGCGGCCGTTCTGCCAGCTGATCCACTTCCAGAAGGTCAGGCCGCCCAGGCGCGAGCAACCCAAGCTGCTCGTCGTCGCGCCGATGTCGGGCCACTACTCCTCGCTGCTGCGCGGCACCGTCCAGACCATGCTGCCCGATCACGACTGTTACGTCACCGACTGGGTCGACGCGCGCATGGTGCCGGTCAGCGAGGGCACTTTCGATCTCGACGATTTCATCGACTATTTGATCTCAATTCTCCACGTTCTCGGCCCCGACGTGCACATCATGGCCGTCTGTCAGCCGTCGGTGCCGGTGCTTGCCGCCACCGCGCTGATGGCAGCGAGCGGCGATCGCAATCTGCCGGCCACCATGATCCTGATGGGCGGACCGATCGACACCCGCGTCAACCCGACCGTCGTCAACAATCTTGCCGAGAAGCGCGACCTCGACTGGTTTCGCCACAACGTCATCATGAAGGTCCCGTTCCCGCATCCCGGCTTCCTTCAGTTGTCCGGCTTCATGAGCATGAACCTCGACCGCCACGTCGAGGCCCACCGCGATCTCTTCCGTCATCTCGTCGGCGGCGACGGCGATTCGGCCGACAAGCATCGCGACTTCTACGACGAATACCTGGCGGTGATGGACCTGACCGCCGAGTTCTACCTGCAGACGGTCGAGACCGTGTTCATACGTCATGCCCTGCCCAAGGGCGAGATGACCCATCGCGGCGTCAGGGTTGATCCGGCCGCCATCCGCTCCGTCGCCATGCTCACCATCGAGGGCGAGCACGACGATATCTCCGGCGTCGGCCAGACCAGGGCGGCGCACGACATCTGCACCGGCATTGCCGCCAACATGCGCGCCCACTATCTGCAGCCGAAGGTCGGCCACTACGGCGTCTTCAACGGCTCGCGCTTCCGCGCCGAGGTAGCGCCGCGCATCGCCGACTTCGTCGCCACCCACCGCCGCGACCGCCCGTCGGCGGCCAACGGCGCTACCCGCCGGCACAGGCTCAGGAGCGGCAACGGCAAGACCCGCCACTAGCTGCCGAAATTCGCGCGCACACCGTCCGATTTTTCTTGAAACCGCCTGCGACGATTACCACGTCCCCCCCTGTCACTAGGAGAAAGGGTGAGGACATGGTCACTTCATATGCCCTGCGTCCGGCCTGGACGCCGCTGACGCTCCTGCTGATGGTCATCGGCTTTATCGTCTTCTGGCCGCTCGGTCTGGCGATGCTGGCCTACATCTTGTGGGGCGATCGCATCCCGGAGGTGAGGCATCACTTCGCCGGCGTCAGGCGCGACTGGTCGCACGAGTTTGGCTGCGGCCGACGCGGCCACTGGCGCGGCACCGCGCGCAGCGGCAACGTCGCCTTCGACGAGTATCGCGAGCGCGAGCTGAAGCGCTTGGAGGAGGAACGCCGCAAGCTCGACGAGGAGTTGCGCCAGTTCGAAAGCTTCATGCGCGATCTGCGCCGCGCCCGCGACCAGGAGGAGTTCGATCGCTTCATGCGCGCCCGCTCGAGCCGCTCGCGCTCGAACGGCGACACCATCGATCTCTAGTCACGACAGGCGCCACGTCTGGCTGGGGCGGCGGGACCGAAAGGCCCCGCCGCCCCTGTTTTCTGGATCGAGCCGAGAAGCGGGCGAGGGGGGAATCCCTTGTGGGTGGTGTTGTGCCATCATCGGCGAACGCAACTGATTCGCTTCGCCACCGATGCCGCGCTTCATCACGAAGTCCGTCGCCCCCCTCGCCGATCGCTTCGAGATCGCCACCGAGTCGGGGGTCGTCGCCGTCGACATCCGCCGCCATCCGCGCGCCCGCAACTACACGCTGCGCGTGGCCGGGCCCGCCCGTCCGCCGGTGCTCACGATGCCTCGCCGTGGCTCGCTCGCCGAGGCGCGCCGGTTCCTCGACCGTCATGCGGCCTGGCTGACCCGTCAGCTGGACCGATTGCCCCGCCCGATCGCGATCGTCGACGGTGCCGTCATCCCGCTGCGCGGCGTTCCCCACCGCGTCCGCCACGCTCCCGGCCGGCGCGGCACGGTCGCGGTCGCTGCCGGTGTTGACGGTCCGCTGCTGCTGGTTGCCGGCGAGGCCGCTCATCTGCGCCGCCGTCTCGTCGATTTCCTCAAACGTGAGGCAAGGCGCGATCTCGAGGCGGCGGTTCTGCGTCACGCCGCCAGCCTCGGCGTCCGCCCCCGCGCCATTCGCCTGCGCGACCAGACCAGCCGCTGGGGCTCCTGCGCCGTCAACGGTCACTTGTCGTTCTCGTGGCGGCTGGTGATGGCGCCGCCCATGGTGCTCGACTATCTCGCCGCCCACGAGGTCGCCCACCTGCGCGAGCTCAACCACTCGCGCCGCTTCTGGCGGCTGGTCGAGACACTGTGTCCTCACACCGAAGCTGCGCGCACCTGGCTCAACGGCAAGGGCGCCGCCCTCCACGCCATCGGCGCTGAAGAACTCCACTGACAAAGGAAGTGCGCGCCAACCGCTGCCGGCTGGCGCAAAGAAAGGCCGCTGCCGTCGCCCTAGGTATCGTCGCTGACGTCGGCCCCGGGCGCGTTCTTCTTGATCGACTCGATGGCGCTCATCGCCGAATCCTTGGCCTTGTAGCCCTCCGAGCCGAACATCACCTCGCCGTTCGACGCCTTGAAACGGAATCGGTACTCACCAGCCTTGTCCTTGTAGACCTCGAATTTGTAGGCCATCGATTCGCGTTCCTTCTCCTGTCTGGCAGATGCGGCGGGAAGTTTTTCGCCGCACGGCTGGCAAGTCAACCAACAGCGCCCGTTAGCGCACGAGTCCACGGCCAACGAAAAGCAGGACGCGGCGCTTCCCACGCCATCGGCGCTGAGTTGTCAGGTTGCTCGAAAAACGAACAACCCGGCTCGCCGAGCCGGGTCGTTTGCATGTCAAAAGTGATGCGGTCTCAGGGCGAGCTCGAAAGGTCGCCGTAGATCGTGTCGACGACCCCGGTCGAGGATCCGACGCCGAGGGCGTTCTCCACCCATTGCACCAGTTCGTCCGTCGGCGTTCCGTATTTCGTTGCGAAATTCGGATTGGCGCCGGCGAGGATCGCCGCGTCTAGCGAGTCGAGGCTGGTCGAGGTGCCGTCGATCTGGAAGTCGGTTGACGCCGCCGTACTGTAGGTGGTCTGGGCGCTGTTGAGGTCGGTCTGGGCGGTGGACACGTCCGTGTTAGCGGTGTCCCAGGCCGTTGCCGCATCCTGCAACGTTGTATCGCCGGTCAGGGACGTGAGCAGGCCGACCTCCGCCATGTAGGCGTCGTAGTTCGGGTCATTGGTATCGGTGATCGGGTTGTCGGTCAGGTCCTGCAGGTGCTGATTCAACGCATCCAACGTGGTGTTCGTCGGATTGCTGTAGTCATAGCTGCTGTCGTAGGAGGTCAGTGTCGCATTCATGGCGGTGAGAGCGTCGCTGAGCGTATTGTAGTAGTCGGTTTCAGCGGTCGTCTGGTCTGCCAGTGCCTGCGTCAGTGTGGCCTGTGCCTTGGCCACCGCCTGCTCGAGATCGTATTGGGTCGTAGCAAGGTCGCTCGCGTACTGCACCAGCGCCAGCAGGCGCTTGTCCTTGCTTTTGAGCAGCGCGGTCGGATCGCGCAGCAGCGAATTGAGACCGCCGGCCTGGGCGCGCACGTTCTTTTCCTTGCCCGACTTGCCGTTGGTCGTCGATGGCGTCGTTATGCCGGCCGTGTCGACCGCCCCATCGCCGCTGTTGCCATTGCCGCTGGCGGAGTTGCCGCCTGACTTGTTCTGACCGGGCGCCGTGCTGGCGTGGCTGTTGCTGCCGCCGGAACTGCTGTTGCTGTTGCCGTGGTTGCCGCTGTTGCCGCCGCTGCCGCCGCTGTTTCCGTGGCTGCCGCCGCCACCGCCACCGTTGCCGCGGGCGAACGCCGGCTGGCTGCCAAACGGGTCGAAGGAGGAGGGCGCAACGCTCGCCAGGAGAAGCGCGGAACCGGTCATCAGTGCGAGTGAAACGTTGCGCAAGTCTCGGCACATGGTCTCGGTCTCCGTCTGTGTCCGTGAAGCCAAGCGGAGAGGGAGACTTGCACGCGACACGCCAAGGCCGCGTTATGGTGCGCCTGTCAGTTCGACTAAAATGGATGGAGGACGGGCGATGGCGAATGGGGACAACGTCGCGCGCCTTAAGGTCGCCGCAGTCGCCACCCATTGACTATACGGGCATGAATCCTAGGAACTGATACCGGGTGATAACGGTGGTGGAACCATGAATCCTAGGAACTGATACCGGGTGACAACGGTGGTGGAACGATGAAAGCGATCGCAATCCTGATGACGGCCGCGGCTGCCGTGTTTGCCGCCTCGGTGGCACCTGCCGCCGCGGCGCCCACCGCGCCGTTCAGCGGCGAGACCACCGCCGCCGTCCACCAGCGCACCGGCCCCGGCGTGCAATACGACGTCGTCCAGACCATTCCCGACCACGCGCCGCTGTGGATCTACGGCTGCCTCAATACGGCTCCCTGGTGCGACACCCTTTACGCCGGCAGGCGCGGCTGGGTGAGCAGCCACTATCTGCGGTTTCATTACGCCAGCGGCTGGCAACCGGTGGTTCCCTACGGCTTCGAGTACGGCATCCCGCTGATCGCGCCGTGGTGGTACTACTCCGCGCCGCATTATTATCCCCACCACAAGCCCGGCGGTCCGGGTGGTCCGCCCTGCGGCGTCCCCAACAAGCCGGCCTGCAAGCCGGGCTGGCCGGGTGGCCCGCCGCACGCCGGGCCACCGCCCGGTGGCCCACCCACAGTCGGCCCTCCCTCCGGCGGCCCTCATCTGTGCGGTGGCCCCTACCAGCCGCCCTGTCCCGATCATAAGCGTTTCCTGGGCCCGCCCACCGGACCGCAGGGCCGGGACCGTTTCGGTGCGCCTTATTATTGCCCGCCGGGCGACCGCCGCCCGGGCGGTGTCTGCGCCAGATAGCAGAGTGGATGGGCCGCGGGTTCAGCCGCCGAACAGCCGCCTGAGGAAGCCGCCGAGCGGCTGGAACGGTCGCTGGAATCCGGGCGCACCCGGCGCCACCACCATCGGCTGGTCTTCGCCGATCGCCGCCACCGCGCCCGGCGGCGGCCAGTTCTCCGCTCCACGAATCCGGTAGTTGCCCGGCAGGTCCGCGACCGCCAGACCGTTGACCGCCTCGCTCATGAACTGGTGCCAGGCGATCGCCGGCAGATTGCCGCCGGTGTCCCTCTTGGTCGGCGAGTTGTCGTCGTTGCCGAACCACACCCCGGCGGTGAGATCGGCGGTGTAGCCGATGAACCACGCGTCGCGATAATCCTGACTGGTTCCCGTCTTGCCGCCGGCGGGCCAGCCGTCGATCGCCGCCCGCCGGCCGGTGCCGATGGTCAGCGTCTGTTCCATCATGGCGTTCATCATGCCGACGTAGATCGGCGCGATCACCTGGCCGGGGCCGCTGCCGGCGCGCTGGTAGAGCACGTTGCCGTCGACGGTGGTGATGCGGCGGATGACGTGCGGGATGATACCGCGGCCGCCGTTGGAGAAGGGCACGTAGGCGGCGGTGAGCTCGAGCGGGCTCACCACCGAGGTGCCGAGCGCGATCGACGGCGTTGCCATCAGCGGCGAGGTGATGCCAAGGCGATGGGCGGTGGCGGCGACCGCCTGCGGGCCGACTTCGGCGGTGAGCTGCACCGACACCGAGTTCAGCGACAGCGCCAGGCCGGTCGCCAGCGTCACCGGTCCGCGGTAGGCCCTGGTGTAGTTCTCCGGCTGCCAGCCGGCGATCGACACCGACTGGTCGACCCGCACCGTTTCCGGCACCATGCCGCTCTCCAGCGCGGTCAGATAGACGAACGGCTTGAACGCCGATCCCGGCTGGCGATGGCCGTCGACGGCGCGGTTGAACGGGCTGGTGGCGTAGTCGCGGCCACCGACCAGCGCCTTGACCGCTCCGCTCGGGTCGATGGCGACCAGCGCTCCCTGGCCGACGCCGTACTTGGCCCCCTGCTGGTCGAGCGTGTCCTTCACGGCCTTGGCCGCCGCCGTCTGCAATCGCATGTCGATGCTGGTGTCGACGATGATGTCCTGGCTGAGCACGCCGACGTAGCGCGGCAGGATGTCCATCACCCAGTCGGCGACGTAGCGACCGCTGCCGCCGGCGACGTCCTTGACCGCCTTGACCGGGCTCGACATGGCGAGGCTAGCTTGGCGGGCGGTGATGAAGCCGGCGTCGGCCATGGCGGTGAGCACCACGTGCGCGCGCGCTTCCGCCGCCGCCGGATGGGTGATCGGCGAGTAGGTCGACGGCGCCTTGAGCAGCCCGGCGATGGTCGCCGCCTCGGCCAGCGTCAGGTCGCGCGCCGACTTGCCGAAGTAGCGGTGCGCGGCCGCGTCGACCCCGTAAGCGCCGCCGCCGAGATAGACCCGGTTGAGGTAGAGCTCGAGAATCTGCTTCTTCGATAGTCGGAGCTCCAGCCACTCGGCGAGGATCGCCTCCTGGATCTTGCGCTCCAGCGTGCGCTGCGGCGTCAGGAACAGGTTCTTGGCGAGCTGCTGGGTGATGGTCGAGCCGCCTTCGACCACGCGCCCCGCCCGGATGTCGACGAAGAGGGCGCGGGTGAGCCCGATCGGGTCGATGCCGAAGTGCCAGTAGAAGCGCCGATCCTCGATGGCGATCACCGCCTCGGGCAGGTAGGGTGGCATCTGGTCGAGGGTGAGGCTGGCGCCGGCCGTGTCGCCCCGGTTGGAGATGAGCTCGCCGTTGGCGGCGAGGATGCGCACGTTCGCCGGCCGCGCCGGCACCGTCCACTGGCTCGGCGGCGGCAGCTTGGAGCCGTAGTAGGCGACGAGCCCGCCGACCGAGCCGGTGACGATGATCACCATCACCGCCGCCCAGTAGGCGAGGCCGCGCACGAACCGCCGGATCGGGCTGCGGCGAGAAGCGCTGCGCGGCGCGCGTCTCGCGCGCTTCCGGGTGCCTGCCTTGTTTTTCCTTTGCGCGGGCACCGAGCGGTCGCCGTCCTTCAGGCCGAAATCCAGTTGGCCGTCGCGGCTGCCACCTGCGGCATCCGCGATCGGCTCGACCCGCTCGCTTGTCCGGCGTCGCCATCGCATCGGCCGCCGTCCTCTCGCTTGCGCCGCCCAGCGCGCCCGCGGGTGACCATGACGCTAAATGCGGCGATTTAAGGCGCGGTTAAGGTTGTGCGGCGATCCGCGCCTGCCCGGGGCCGGTGCGCCGCCCTCCCTTCCCAAACGCCGCCTCCCGCGGGCATAGTCGGCCGCCATGGCCACAGAGAAATCCGCCCCCCGCAAGGTCAAGCGCGGCGACCACGTCTTCCTGGTCGACGGCTCGTCCTACGTCTATCGCGCCTACCACGCGCTGCCGCCCCTTTCGCGCAAGTCGGACGGGCTGCCGCTCGGCGCCGTTTACGGCTTCTGCAACATGCTGTGGAAGCTCCTCCAGGACGCCTCCGCCGGTGTCGCCCCCACCCACATCGCCGTCGTCTTCGACAAGTCGGAGGTCACCTTCCGCAACGAGATGTACGCGGACTACAAGGCCCACCGGCCGGAGGCGCCCGACGACCTTAGGCCGCAGTTTCCGCTCATCCGCCAGGCGACCGCCGCCTTCAACATCCCGGCCATAGAGCAGTCTGGCTTCGAGGCCGACGACTTGATCGCCACCTACGCTCGCCAGGCGAGCGCGGCCGGCGCCGACGTCACCATCGTCGCCTCCGACAAGGACCTCATGCAGCTCGTCTCCCCGTCGGTGACCATGTTCGACACCATGAAGGACAAGGTGATCGGCGAGGCCGAGGTCGCCGAGCGCTTCGGCGTGCCACCCGCCAAGGTCATCGAGGTGCAGGCGCTTGCCGGCGACTCGGTCGACAACGTTCCCGGCGTCCCCGGCATCGGCGTCAAGACCGCCGCCCTCCTCATCGGCGAATACGGCGACCTTGAATCGCTGCTCGCCCATGCCGGCGACATCAAGCAGCCCAAGCGACGCGAGGCGCTCACCGAGCACGCCGACGACGCCCGTCTGTCGAAGAAGCTGGTCACCCTCGACCAGAACGTGCCGCTCGAAGTGCCGCTCGCCGATCTCGCCGTGCGCGAGCGCGACGGGCCCAAGCTCGTCGCCTTCTGCAAGGCGATGGAATTCACCGGCCTCACCCGCCGCGTCGCCGAGGCGACCGGCACCGACGTCGACAAGGTCGCTGCCGCGCTGCCGGGAGAGGGCGCCAGGACGAAGGCGCGCCGGCCGGCGCTGAAAGAGGGCGAGCGGCCGGTCTACCGGCCTTACTTCAACGCCGGCGACAAGCGCGTGAAGGCACCCGCGGCCGGTGCCACCGGCCCGGCCGTGCACGCAGCCAACGCGGCCGCGGCGGCCGTCGCGGTTCCCTTCGACCGCGCCGCCTACGAGACGGTGACCGACATGGACCGCCTCGACGCTTGGATCGCCGAAGCCGAAGCGGTGGGTCGCGTCGCCGTCGACACCGAGACCACCTCGCTCGATCCCATGCAGGGCGAGCTGGTCGGCGTCAGCCTCGCCACCGCGCCGGGACGGGCCGCCTACGTGCCGATCGGCCACAAGGACGGCGCCGCCGATCTTCTCGGCGGCGGTCTGGTCGCCGGCCAGCTTCCCGCGACCGATGTCGTCAAGCGGCTGAAGCCGCTGCTGGAGGATGCGGCCGTCCTCAAGATCGCCCAGAACCTCAAGTTCGACGCGCTGGTCCTTTCCCGCCACGGCATCGCCGTCGCCCCTTACGACGACACCATGCTCATCTCCTACGCCCTCGACGGCGGCAAGGGCGGCAGCGGCATGGACGAACTCGCCGAAGCGGTGCTCGCCTACAAGCCGATGTTGTTCAAGGAGGTCGCCGGTTCAGGCCGCAGCCAGGTCACCTTCGACCGCGTCGCCCTCGACCAGGCGACGCGATATTCCGCCGAGGATGCCGACGTGGCGCTGCGCCTGTGGGCGGCGCTCAAGCCGCGCCTCGTCGCCGAGCACATGGTCAACGTCTACGAGACGCTGGAGCGGCCGATGATTCCGGTGCTTGCCCGCATGGAGGCGCGCGGCGTCAAGGTAGACCGCCGCATCCTGTCGCGCATGTCTGGCACCTTCTCGCAGAAGCTCGCCGGCCTCGAGGACGAGATCTACAAGCTTGCCGGCGGCCCCTTCACCATCGGCTCGCCCAAGCAGCTCGGCGACATCCTGTTCGGCAGGTTCGGCCTGCCCGGCGGCAAGAAGACCAAGACCGGCGCCTGGTCGACCGGCGCCGACGTCCTCGAAGAGCTTGCCGCCGGCGGCAACGATTTCGCCCGCCACGTGCTCGACTGGCGCATGCTGTCCAAGCTGAAGTCGACCTACACCGATCTTCTGCCCGGCTACATCAACCCGGACACCGGCCGCGTTCACACCTCCTACGCGCTCGCCTCCACCACCACCGGCCGCCTGTCGTCGTCGGAGCCCAACCTGCAGAACATCCCGGTGCGCACCGAGGAGGGCCGCCGCATCCGCACCGCCTTCGTCGCCGAGGAGGGGATGAAGCTGATCTCCGCCGA
The DNA here is from genome assembly GCA_964610725.1 of uncultured Bauldia sp. Classification (GTDB taxonomy): domain Bacteria; phylum Pseudomonadota; class Alphaproteobacteria; order Rhizobiales; family Kaistiaceae; genus JBBDMC01. The sequence goes on along the minus strand of CAZSWL010000178.1, from coordinate 4,716 downwards.
CTACAGCCAGATCGAGCTCAGGATCGTGGCCCACGTCGCCGACGTGCCGGAACTGAAGCAGGCCTTCGCCGACGATCTCGACATCCACGCCATGACGGCCAGCGAGATCTTCGGCGTGCCGGTCAGAGGCATGCCGGCGGAGGTGCGCCGTCGCGCCAAGGCGATCAACTTCGGCATCATCTACGGCATCTCCGCCTTCGGCCTCGCCAATCAGCTCGGCATCCCGCGCGAGGAAGCCGGCGCCTACATCAAGCGCTACTTCGAGCGCTTCCCCGGCATCCGCGACTACATGGAGGCGATGCGCAAAAAGGTGCGCGCCGACGGCCACGTCTCGACCCTGTTCGGGCGCAAGATCAACTTCCCCCAGGTCGGCTCGTCGAACCCGTCCGAGCGCGCCTTCGTCGATCGCGCCGCCATCAACGCGCCCATCCAGGGCACCGCCGCCGACATCATCCGTCGCGCGATGATCCGCATGGAGGGCGTCCTCGCCAGCGCGCGCCTCAAGGCCGGCATGCTGTTGCAGGTCCACGACGAGCTGGTGTTCGAGGCGCCGGAGAGCCAGGTCGACAAGACCATGAAGACGGTCGCCCACGTCATGGAGACGGCGGCGCTGCCCGCCGTCCATCTGTCGGTCCCCCTCCACGTCGACGTCCACGCCGGTGCCAACTGGGACGCCGCGCATTAGCGCAAGCGGATCCCGCCGCTGCCTGTCATCCGGCGGCTTGACCGGAGGATCGTTTGCCACACCCGCGTCGGCTGCCCCTCGTCGCCAAACGACGCATGATCGCGATCCGGAGCGAAGGGTGCGCGCCACCTCTCCCAGAGGGAGAGGTCGGAATTCCGATTAGTCCAATCGGGATTCCGGGTGAGGGGTTAGAGCGCCGGGCTTGATTCGCGCGGTCCAACCCGCCCGCAAAGACGCGATATCAGGCGTGGCGGAGCGCCCTTCACCCCCTCACGCCAGCGGCGAGTTGCGTGCCGCATCGAGGCTCCACGGCCCCGGTCCCGCCGCCGCCAGATAGAGATAGACGAAGCAGAACAGGATCGCCGACTCGCCGCCGTTGAGGAGCGGGTAGGCGCTGTGCGGGAAGTGGGCGTACCAGTACGCGATCGCCATCTCTCCCGACAGGACGAAGGCGGCGGGACGCGAATAGAGCCCGAGGATCACCAGGATGCTGCCGACCGCCTCCAGCACGCCGATGAACCAGAAGCCGGAGAACAGCGGCGCCGGCCCCCGTTCGCCGGGAAAGCCGATGAGCTTCATGGTGGCGTGCTCGAGATAGAGCAGTGCCGTCACGATGCGCAGGATCGACAGAAGCTGCGGTCGCAAATCGTCGAGTCGGCTGAAGAAGGTGTGCACGCGAGGACCCCGTGTTTGAATGTCGCCGCCTCCGCAATGGCAGAACCTGTTGCGTCGGGGAAGGGCCGGCCGGTCACAAACCGGTGAGGGCGGCGTGTGTCTCCCGGCTCACGCCGTACCGCCGTGCTTGCCGTAGAAGGTGGCGATCATTTCGGTGAGCTCGGCCTTGCCCGGCCGCAGCGTCCCCCAGGCGCTGCCGCCGGCGAGCCGGTCGAGTTCGCGCTGGCGACGGGCGACCATGTCGACGAAGCGGGCGACCAGGGTCGGCGACCCGGCAAGCACGTGGGCGAGCGCGGCCTGGTCGATCTCGATCGCCTCGAGCGGCGCGAGCGCCGTCACGGTGGCGCTCCGCCGTGCGCCGGTCAGCAGCGACATCTCGCCGAAAATGGCGCCGGGCCCGAGGGTGGCGACCGGCTCCTCCTCGCCGGCGACGGTGACGCTGGCCTTGCCCGACACGATGACGAACATCGAGTGGCCGGGCCCGTCCTCCTCGACCGGGGTGGCGCCCTCGCTGAAGCCGATGAAGCGTGCCTTCGCCGCCAGCATGTCGATCTCGGCGTCGTCGAGCACCCCGCCGAAGAACGGCGTCGCCTTCAGGATGTCGCGCGGATTCAACGCTTCAGCTCCTGAGCTTCGCTCCGGTTGCCTTCGTCACCGCGACGACGATCCCTGCCGCCGCCGCCTCGATCTCCTCGTCGGTCAAGGTACGCTCGCTCGGCTGCAAGGTCACGGTGACGGCTACCGATTTCTTGTCGCGGCCGATCGCCTCGCCGGCGAACACGTCGAACACGCTGACCGCCGTGATCAGCTTGCGGTCGGCGGCCTCGGCGGCGCGCACGATCGCCGCCGCCGCCACTGCCTTGTCGACGACGAAGGCGAAGTCGCGGGTGACCGGCTGCAGGTCGGACAGCACCAGCGGCGGCTTGGTTCTGGTCGCCTGTGCTTTGGCCGGCGGGATCGCGTCGAGGATCAGTTCGAAGCCGGCGAGCGGACCTTCCGCGCCGAAGGCCTCCAGCGCCCGTGGGTGAAACTCGCCGAAGGTGCCGAGCACGATCTTCGCTCCGAGGCGAACGGTGGCCGAGCGGCCGGGATGAAACCACGCTGGCGCGTCGGTGCTGATCTGCGCCTTCGCCGGGTCGAAGCCGAGGGCGGCGAGCGTGGCGAGCGCGTCGGCCTTGGCGTCGAACACCGATACCGCCGCCGCCGGTGACGACCAGTGCCGGCCGGCGCCATTGACGCCTGCCGTGCCGCGCCGCACGCCCGCTGCCGCGGTCATCTGGTCGTCCGGCTTGTCGCCGCGGTAGATCGGCCCGACCTCGAACAGGGCAATATCGGCGAAGCTGCGGTCGGCGTTGCGCTGGGCGGCCGCGATCAGGCCGGGCAGCAGGCTCGGCCGCATGTCCGACATGTCGGCGGCGATGGGATTGGCGAGCGACAGCGCCTCGCCGCCGCCGCCGAAGGCGACCGCGCGCTCGCGCGATATGAACGACCAGGTCACCGCCTCGACCAGACCGCGGGCGGCGAGCGCCCGCTTGGCGCGGCTCGTCCTCACCTGCATGGCGGTCAGCACCGGCCCGGCCGCCTCTGGCCGCCGCGCCATCGCCTCGACCGGCACCTTGTCGACGCCGATGATGCGCACGATCTCCTCGACGATGTCGGCCTTGATGGCGACGTCCGGTCGCCACGTCGGCACCGACACGGCGATGGTGCCCTTGCTGCGGTGCGGCTTCGACGCGAAGCCGAGGTCGGCGAGGATGTTGGTGACCTCGCTGATCGACGGGTCGATGCCGGCGATGCGCTTGACCTCGGTCATTGGAAAATCGATCACGGTCGCCGGCCGCGGCACCTCGCCGGCCACCACGATGTCGCTCGCCGCGCCGCCGCACAGGTCCATCACCATGCGCGTGGCGAGCTCCAGCCCCGGCACCATGAACGCCGGGTCGACGCCGCGCTCGAAGCGATGGCGGGCGTCTGAGTCGATGGCGAGCCGGCGCCCGGTGCGGGCGATGTTGAGCGGCTCCCACAGCGCCGATTCGATCAGCACGTCGGTGGTGTCGCCGTCGCAGCCGGTGGCCTCGCCGCCCATGATGCCGGCGATCGATTCGACCCCGTTGTCGTCGGCGATGACGCAGACGCCCGGGTCGAGCGCGTAGGTCTTGCCGTCGAGCGCCACCACCGTCTCGCCCGCCCGCGCCCGCCGCACGGTGAGGTCGCCGCCGACCTTGCCGGCGTCGAACACGTGCAGCGGCCGACAGCGGTCGTAGGTGATGAAGTTGGTGATGTCGACGAGCGCGTTGATCGGCCTGAGGCCGATGGCGCGCAGCCGCTTCTGCAGCCATTCCGCCGACGGGCCGTTGCTGACGCCGCGCACCAGTCTCAGCGCGAACGCCGGGCACAGCGACGGCGTGTCGCCGAACGCGAGCCTGACATCCACCGGGCAGGGGCCGTCGCCTGCGACCGGCCCGACCGGCCGCTCGATCAGCTGGCCGGCGCCGGCGGCTGCGAGGTCGCGGGCGATGCCGGTGACGCCGAAGGCGTCCGGCCGGTTGGCGGTGACCGCCACGTCGATCACCGGGTCGTCGAGGCCGGCGTAGGCGGCGTAGGCCTCGCCGACCGGCGCCCCGGCCGGCAGATCGACGATGCCGGTGTGGTCGTCGGACAGGCCGAGCTCGCGCTCCGATAGCAGCATGCCGTTCGATTCGACGCCGCGGATCATCCCCTTTTCGAGGTGCATGCCGGTGCCGGGGATATGGCTGCCGGCCGGCGCAAACACGCCGGTCATGCCGGCGCGCGCGTTGGGCGCCCCGCACACCACCTGGATGGGGCGGCCGTCGCCGGGATCGACCATGCACACCTTCAGCCGGTCGGCGTTGGGGTGCTTCTCGGCCGAGATCACCCGCGCGACGCGGAAGCCGGCGTATTTCTTCGCCGGGTCCTCCACCCCCTCCACCTCCAGCCCGATCATGGTGAGTGTCTCGACGATGCCGTCGAGGCTGACGCCCGTGTCGAGGTGCTCCTTGAGCCAGGCGAGGGTGAGTTTCACGCCGTTAGTCCCCCCGCCAGCGTCGGCAGGTCGAGCGGGCGGAAGCCGTAGTGGTTGAGCCAGCGCACGTCGGCGTCGAAGAAGGCGCGCAGATCCGGCATGCCGTATTTGAGCATGGCGATGCGATCGATCCCCATGCCCCAGGCGAAGCCCTGATATTTGTCGGAATCGATGCCGCCATAACGCAGCACATTGGGGTGGACCATGCCGCAGCCGAGAATCTCCATCCAGTCGTCGCCTTCGCCGAAGCGGATCTCGTTGCCCTGCCGCCGGCAGCCGATATCCACCTCCATCGACGGCTCGGTGAACGGGA
>CAZSWL010000177.1:0-2811 GCA_964610725.1 uncultured Bauldia sp. | reverse complement strand
AGTCCGGCACCGACGACCGCCGGGATGCCGCCGCCGACGATGGCATTGGCGCCGAGGTGGCCGAGATGCATGTCGGCGATATGCATGGAGCCGCCCTTGCCGTGGCAATAGCCGTCCATCTTGCCGGCGATCTCGGCCATCATGCGCTTCGGGTCGGCACCGCGGGCCAGAAATATGCCGTGGCCGCGATGGTGGGTGGTGAAGGTGTCCCGCGGTTCCATCGTAGAGCAGACGCCAGCCGCGGCAGCCTCCTCGCCGATCGACAGATGAAGCATGGAGCCCGCGGTCTGGCCGCGCACGAAGAGCTCGCCGACGCGTTCCTCGAAGCTGCGGATGCGCCGCATCGTCCGGTAGAGATCGAGAAGGACACTGTTGTGGCGCCGCCGGTCGCTGCCGTTCACCGCAGGTTTCGCTGCCATTTCGCTCGTGTCCGTCATTTGATCCTGAGACAGGGATGGACCTTCCTAGAAGAAGCGGATTTCGCCGCGCAGGACCGCGAGTGCGACCGCCGCAATCATGACTGCGCCGCGAACGATGTCCTGAAGGAAGAAGGGGGCGCCCAAAAGATTGAGGCCGTTGTCGAGCATGCCGATGATCACGACCCCGACGACCGTTCCTTCCACGGATGCGCGTCCGGGGCGGAAGGTGGTCATGCCAATGAAGACGGCCGTCAGCGAATCCAAGAGATAGGGCTCACCAGCACCCGGCTGACCGGTGCCGAGCCGAGCAGTCAGCATCACACCGGCAACACCCGCGCCGGTGCCGGAGATGATCATGGCAATCTGCCGGACACGATTGACATTGATGCCCGACAGGCGCGCGGCGACGATATTCGTGCCGGTCGCGACCGTCGCCCTTCCGTACCGGGTGTGATTGATCAGCACGTACATCAGGACGACGACGGCTGCAGCAATCACCACGGGGATCGGCAGAAAACCCAAAAGCCTTCCGCTCGACAGGTAGTAGAAGGCGTCGGGCATCTGGGCGTAGATCGAGTCGCCCTTGCTGTAGGAATAGTTGAAGCCGAGGGCGATTGGTCCCATGCCGAGCGTGGCGATGAGCGAGGGGATGCGCAGCCACGTAATCAGCAAGCCGTTAGCGAGTCCGATGACGACGCACGAAAGGACGGCCAGTGGAATGGCCACGTAGACCGGTGCGTGGCTCCATACCAGCAGGCCCGCGACCAGTATCGCCGACAGGCCCGCCGCCTCGCCGACAGACAGGTCGAATTCGCCGCTGACCACGGCAACGGTCAACCCGCTGGCAACGACCGTCAGCGACGAAATCTGCACCAGGACGTTGGTGATGTTGTCGACCGATAGGAAGCGCGAGCTGAGGGCGGAAAAGACGACGAAGATCAGAACAGCTGCAAACACGGTTCCATAGCGGCTAAAGAAAACCGCCCAATCTATCGACCGCGATCGCCGGTCATTGATTTCCTGTGCAGTCACGTTGGTTCGCCCTTCTCGTTGGTCTTGAGCAGCAGGGCTTCTTCCGTCATGCCTGCCGCCGGGAAATGATCGCGCAAGGTGCCCTGCGCGATGCAATAGATCCTGTCGCAAATCGCGATCAGCTCCTGAAAATCGACGCTGGCCACGATCACCGTTGCGCCGTCGGCGGCCAGCTTGCGAATGAGTGCGGAGAATTCCGCCTTGGCGCCGACGTCCACCCCCTCCGTCGGGTTGTCGAGCAGGAAGAGCTGGCCGGCGAGGCCGCCGTTCGCCTCACTAGGTCGCGAGAGCCAGCGGGCGAAGGAGACCTTCTGCTGATTGCCGCCGGACAATTCGCTGATTGTCTGACGCCGGCCCTGGCACTTGATGGCGAGGGACGAGATCAACGTTTCGGCACGCTCATTGGCCTCCCGGCCGCGGAAAAAACCGCGCCACGACAGCCCTCTGAGGGATGCCGTCGAAAGGTTTTCCTCGACCGAGAGCGCAGCAAACATGGCGTTCTTCGCCCGGTCGTCGGGAATGAAGTGGACACCCCGCGCAACCGCCTCGCTGACGGAGGCCGGCAGATGTCGTTGCCCGAAGATCTCGACCGAGCCCGTCACATCGGGCCGACGGGCGCCGGCAAGGCATTGCAGAAGCGCGGTCTGTCCGGAGCCGATGAGGCCCGCAATTCCGACGATCTCGCCGCGGGACGCGTAAAAGTCTTCGATGCGCAGCGGGCCGACCGACAGACCGCGCAGCGAAACGACCACGTCGCCGCTAACATGCGCCTCCTGTCGAGGTGCCGCCTCGACCGTACGGCCAAGCATGAGCTGGACAAGCTCTTCCCGCGTCAGGCTCTCAACGTCGCCCGCGAACACCAATCTTCCGTCCTTCAGCACGGCGACGCGGTCGCAGTGGTCGAAGACCTCCTGAAGGTGGTGGGAGATGAAGATGATGCCCATGTCCCTTCTGCGCAGGTGGTCGAGGAAGGCAAACAGCCGTTCGCTCTGGCTGACGGAGAGCGTCGCCGTCGGCTCGTCGAGAATCAGGATCCGCGGATTGGTCGCGAGAGCCTTGAGGATGTCGAGAACCTTCTGCTCGTCGGGGGCGAGATCACCGCATTCCGCGTCGATATCGATGTCGACGTCGAACTCGCGCCAGAGCGCCTCTGCCCGGCGCCTGAGTTCGCGGTGATTAATCAGGCCGAAGCGAGTCGGCTCCCGCCCGAGCTCGATGTTCTGCGCGCCGGTCAGGCGCGAGATCGTCATGTTGTACTGGTGGGCGACGGACACGCCGTCGGCCACCGCTTCGCGCACCGTGCGATAGGTCCGTTGACGACCACCGATCCAGATCGCACCCGCATCGGCCCCATAGGCGC
>CAZSWL010000176.1:0-5893 GCA_964610725.1 uncultured Bauldia sp. | reverse complement strand
ATCTTCCTCAACCTGATGCTGTCGCTGCTCGCCGCCGTACAGGCGCCGGTGATCCTGATGTCGCAGAACCGCGCCGCGGCGCGCGACCGCCTCGTCGCCGCGCACGACTACGAGGTGAATCTCAAGGCCGAGATCGAGATCGCCGCGCTGCACGAGAAGCTCGACGAGATCCGCAGCCAGGAGCTGGCGACGCTGATCCGCGAGGTGCGCGCCGACGGCAAGGGCTGAGGGGACGCGACCTGTGGTGCGATCGACGGACATTGTACGCCAGGGGCCAAGCGGGCCACGCGGCCTGATGTGGCTCGCCGCCTTCCTGGCAATCGTCATCCTGCCCGGAGCATTGATCGGGATCGCGACCGCTCCGGGGGCCTGGTACGCCGCGCTCGCGAAGCCGCCCTTCAATCCGCCAAACTGGGTGTTTGCGCCGACCTGGTTCGTTCTCTATGTGCTGATCGCATTTGCCGGTTGGCGCATCTGGATGAAAGCGCCTCGCAGCACGCCGATGGGCGCATGGGCTGGCCAGATGGCCCTGAATTGGCTGTGGTCGCCGGTGTTCTTTACGTTGCACCTTGTATGGCTGGCGGTGGCGATCATTGCCGGATTGCTGGCGCTGATCGCCTGTTTCATCTGGACGGCGAAAGATATGGATCGGCCCGCCGCGTGGGCCTTCGTGCCGTATTTGTTGTGGGTGAGCTTCGCCACGGTGCTGAATGTTTCGGTGGCTATCTTGAACTAGCCGGTCGTCGGCCGGCCGCGACCCTCTGTCAGCCAGATGAAGCGCCTGAATAGGGAGCGCGGGTCGCGCGGGCGGGGCGAGGCTTCGGCGGGCGCCGTCAGGCTAGTCCCAGCATCCGCCTCAAAACGTCGCTGCGGAACCACAAGTGTTGGGTGAACGCGGCGACGACATGCAGCAGAACGAGCGCGATCAGCGCCTTTTCAAAGAGGCTGTGCGCGATCGCCGGCTGCGACAGGCCGGCGAACCAGGCGACTGCGCCTGAGAGCGGCATGACGATGAGCAGCAGATAGAAGAGCCAGTGGACGGCAGTGGCGAGGGCCTTCAGCGCGGGATGCTCGTCCTCGGGAAGCGGCGGCACGCCGCGGGCGAAGCGCAGCCACAGGCGCCAGACGACAAGCGCGAAGATGGCGAGGCCGACGACGACGTGCAGGTCGGGCGTCGCCGTGTCGGCAACGGCCCCGTCCATGCGCTGGCGCCAGACGTGCTTGATGCCGTCGTGGAAGAGGATCTGGAAGATCACCAGCGCGGCGATGGTCCAGTGCAGGGCGATCTGGGTGCGCGTGTACGAGGTCGTAACGGCAATGCGCGATTGTCCTTGCGTCACGAGCGGTTCTCAATCATCGCGACGAAGCGCTCGAACAGGTAGCGCGAGTCGCGCGGGCCGGGCGAGGCCTCCGGGTGGTACTGCACCGAGAAGGCGGGCTGGTCTTTCAGCCTGAGCCCGCAGTTCGAGCCGTCGAACAGGGAAACGTGAGTCTCCTCAACCTCGTCGGGCAAGGACTTCGCGTCGACCGCGAAGCCGTGGTTCATCGAGGTGATCGAGACCTTGCCGGTGGTGAGATCCTTGACCGGATGGTTGGCGCCGTGGTGGCCCTGGTGCATCTTCACGGTGCTCGCGCCGAGCGCCAGGCCGAGCAGCTGGTGGCCGAGACAGATGCCGAACAGCGGCGTGCCGGCCTCGATCAGCCGGCGGATCGCCGGCACGGCATATTCGCCGGTGGCGGCGGGGTCGCCCGGGCCGTTCGACAACACCACGGCGTCGGGCGCCTGCGCCAGGATGTCGTCGCCGCTCGCCGTCGCCGGCACCACCGTCAGCCGGCAGCCGTGGTCGGCAAGCAGCCTCAGGATGTTGCGCTTGACGCCATAGTCGACGACGACCACGTGATGGCGCGGGTGTTCGAGCCGGCCGTAGCCCTTGCCCCATACCCACGAGGTCTCGTCCCAGGTATAGGTCTGGCCGGTGGTGACCTCCCTGGCGAGGTCCATGCCGACCAGCCCCGGCCACGCCGCGGCCTCGGCGAGGAGGACGGCGCGGTCGAAATCGCCGGTCGGGTCGTGGGCGATCACCGCATTGGGGACGCCGCCGACGCGCATGCGGGTGGTCAGAGCGCGCGTGTCGAGGCCGGCGATGCCGATGATGCCGCGCGCCTTGAGCCAGGCGTCGAGGCCGCGCGTCGCCCGGTAGTTGGACGGATCGCTGATGTCGGTCCTCAGAACGCAGCCGCGCACGCCCGAGGCGCCCGCCATGTTGACGGTCTCGATGTCCTCGTCGTTGACGCCGACGTTGCCGATGTGGGGAAAGGTGAAGGTGATGATCTGGCCGGCGTAGGAAGGGTCGGTCAGAATCTCCTCGTAGCCGGTCATGGCGGTGTTGAAACAGACCTCGCCGGCGGCGCGGCCGATGGCGCCGATGCCGTGCCCCTCGACGACGGTTCCGTCGGCCAGAAGCAAGAGCGCGGTGGGCTTGGGATCGGGCCAGGCGGACATCTTGATTTCCGTATGTGTAGGGGCCATATAGCGGTCCGCCCCGGACACCGGGAAAGATGCCGCCGCGCTGGGAACGGCCGCGAAACTAGGCCAAGCGCCGAGTGGCGTCAATGTGCGACCTTTTGGTAAAGTACAATAAAATCAAATACTTAGATCGTTAACCAATGTTGAACGCCGACTCGGCGAGTGTTAGGCTGCCGCCTCGGCGCTTCAACGGGGATCAGTGATGCGAGATCGGATAAACACGGCTCTCAAACAGTCCATGCTTGCCCAGGAAAAGCGACGCACCGCCACCCTTCGCCTGATGTGTGCCGCCATCAAGGACCGCGACATCGCGGCGCGCACCGCCGGCAAGGATCCGGTCAGCGAGGAGGGCATCACCGAGATCCTCACCAAGATGATCAGGCAGCGATTCGAATCGGCCCGCCTTTACGAGGAGGGCCATCGCCCCGATCTCGCCGGGCAGGAGCGCGAGGAAATCGCCGTCATCCGGGAATTCCTGCCGGCCCAGCTGGACGAAGCCGAGATGCAGTCGGTGTGCGCCGAGGCGGTAAAGGCCACCGGGGCGCACGGCCTGCGCGACATGGGCAAGTGCATGCAGGCACTCAAGGCGCGCTACGCCGGCCGTATGGATTTCGGCAAGGCGAGCACCGTGGTGAAGACCCTGCTCACCTAGCCGCAACGCGAATCGTGCAGGTCAGCGGCGCCGTCGGCGGTCGCCAAATCGTCTCCCTGCCGCCGCACAAGCGGCCGAGTGACGCCATCAAAGCTCCGCAAACCGGTGGTGCATTGATGCGGTCAGTTTCGAGGACCGTGCGATGCTCAACGATCGCTGGCCGGCAATGGGGAGGGGTGCCGCCGTGGTGACCTATTCGCGGCTGCCGCCCACGCGGCGTTCGTCGCGCCCGGCCGGGCGCACGGGCGAGGTGCCCGTCGTCATCGCCGGCGAGACTTCCTTCGACGATGGACCGGCGGTGCCCGACATCGGCGCGGCGCCGTCGATCGACCTTGCCGAGGCCGCAGTCGCGGCCGATTTGTTGACCCGCCGCGGCCGCTGGCGCCCGCTCAACGCGGTGGTGGTGGCCGGGGCGCTCGCCATCGTCGCCGGCATCGGCATCCTCGCCATCACCTACTACAAGGCAGTCGATGTGCCCGCGGCCGCGCCGACGGCGCAGCTCGGCGAGGCAGTGCCGACCGCAAGCGGCCCGGCAGCCGCGGACACGGTCGCGGCGACGGCCGCCCGGATGGCCGTGCCCGGCGAGGCCGCTGTGGTCGCCCCGGCTGCGGGGCCGGTCGGCCCGGCTACCGCCGTCGACGTTCCCGCGTCGCAGCCGACGGCCACCGCCGCGACGGGGAGCGAGGGATCGATGCCGACGGCGACGCCGCCGATGCCGCATCCGCGCCCGCAAGAGCAGCCGGCCGCAGTGGCGCGGACGCAGCCGACGGCGCCCTCCGACCCGTCCGGCATGGACGGGCTGATGAACCGCATCGACCAGATCCTCGCCTCGCTGCCGCCCGATCCCGAGCCGGCAACGACCCAGCCGCCGCCGCCGGCGTCAGCCGAGCTTGCCTCGCCGCCAGCGGCTCCGCCTTACCTGTTCGGGCCGACGACGAGCGGGGACACCCAGCCGGTGGCGACGCACGCGTCGCCGGCGCCGGTGCCGCCGGCACCGATCCCCAACGTGACGGCGTCGCTGCCGGCGCTGCACTGAGCCTGGCTCAATCGTCGAGGCCGCGATATCCAGGGGCGTAGCGGTCGCACCTGTGCTCGCCGACCAGGCAGTCGACCGGGCGGTCGCCGCCGCGGTCACGGCGGCAGCACAACGGTTTGCGTATGGCATGGCGCGGGCAGTTGTGCCCGCGCTCCACCGGCGTACGATCAGCCGCGCGCCGTCCTGCCGGCAGGCGCGACGGCCGGTTCCTCGCCGGCCTCCGCTTCGCCCATCCGTGCGCGGGCCGCCGCGACGATGTGCTCGGCCTGCGCCTTGGCCTCCTCGATGATCTGCGCCGCGTCGTTTTGCGCCTCGAGGATGTGGGCCTCGTAAGAGGCCGGCGCATGATGGGCCTTGCCGCCGCTGCGTGCGATGCGACGCAGCTCGTCGGCCTGATCGGCATAGTCGGCGAGCAGCTCACGCTCGAATTCGGCGAGCGAGTGAGCGACGTCCGCAAGCGACTTCATCTCGGCCAGGGCGAACGGATACTGCCAGTACTTCTGGGCGCGCCGCGCATAGAAATCGGCGAGGCTGGCGTTCCAGTCGGCGAGCAGCGCCGGGCCCCCCGCCAGCAGGCGTTGGGCAGTCTCGGCGTTGCCGCTTTCAGAGTGTAATCTGGGTGTCTTGGTCATGGCTGCCTCCTCCTCGCAACCAAGCGCGCGCGGCTCGCCGCTGCTACTCCCCGAGCCGCACCGCTCGCTTCGGCGAATTGATCGCCGACACCAGTCCTGCGACATAAGTACAAAATTCGACATTGACAAGAACCGATGCGACCTCGTGAGCGAGAATGTCGGCGGACGGGCGATGAGACGCCACGCCGCGCGCCATCACCGTGCGGGACGCAGTTCCTCGCGCTTGGGCTGGTAGAGACGCATGCCGGGATGGGCGTTGATGTAGCCGGCGATCTTGTCGAGGTCGGCGTGGCCGTGCAGCACCTTCACCGGCCCGTTGATGAAGCGCGGAATGACGACGCGGAAATTGTAGTTCTCGGGAAGGGCGACGACGCGCAGGCGGCTGGCGGCGAGGGCGCTGCGTAAGGAGGGCTGGTCCCACTCCAGTCCGCGCTGCAGGCACTTGCCGAACAATTCGCTCCAGTCCCGCGCCAGCGCCCGGAACGGCGCGTCGATGCGCGCCGCGAGGAATCCGGTGTTCCACTCGCGAACGGCCTCGGGGAGCTTCGGCAGGATGTCGTAGATGCCGCGCTCGATGGCCTGCTTGTAGGTCGACTGCGGCCCGAGCACCGCGCCGATGTCGAAATATTCCAGAGCGTCGAAGACGTCCTCCACCGACGACAGGAACAGCGTGTCGCTGTCGATGAAGATGGCCTGGTCGAAGTCGGCCGTCAGCACCGCGTCGAAGCGCGGCCGATGGGGGTAGGTCAGTTGGTCGACTACGACGACATCGTCGAAATGCGCCGCAAGCATGCCGGTGGCCGCCTGGTGAACCGGCCGGCTGACGAAGATCTGCCGGGTGAGGTGCGGCATGTGCGCCTTGCACGAGATCGCCGACCTGACCGCTTCCCTGACGTGGGCGATCTGCGAGCAGGCGTAGACCATACCGCGCCGCATTCAGAAGACTCCGAGGTTTGTCCCGCCGTGGCCGACCTCAGCTTGCCACCGGCCGTGGTGAGGCATGACCCGGCGCGGCCGCCGATGCAAGGTCGCGGGTTGCGGCGATC
>CAZSWL010000175.1:0-3656 GCA_964610725.1 uncultured Bauldia sp. | reverse complement strand
CGGTCGCCGGCGAATAGGGGATGCCGACGCGGGCGAACAGGAGCCGCATGTAGTCGTAGATCTCGGTGACCGTGCCGACGGTGGAGCGCGGGTTGCGACTGGTCGACTTCTGCTCGATGGAGATCGCCGGCGACAGGCCGTCGATCTGGTCGACGTCCGGCTTCTGCATCATCTCGAGGAACTGGCGGGCGTAGGCCGACAGGCTCTCGACGTAGCGGCGCTGGCCCTCGGCGTAGATGGTGTCGAAGGCGAGCGACGACTTGCCCGAGCCGCTGAGACCGGTGAGCACGATCAGTCGATCGCGCGGCAGGTCGAGGTCGATGTTCTTGAGATTGTGCTCGCGCGCGCCGCGGATCGAGATGAACTTGCCCGGGGCAGCCTTGGGCGCGGGGCTAGTGTCGGCCATCGTCGCTTCGTCCAGGAGGGAGGCGCGGCCGCGGGCCGCTCCCCAAACTTATGCTCTTGCGGGCGCGAAACAAGCGGCGGCCCTTTGTCGTCCAGAGGCATTTTCGACCGAGATTCGCCCGCCGCCAGTCTTGCCAAGGGCGCCCGGCGGCGACAAGAACAAAAAAAGAACAAGGAGCCGGGCGCGCCAGGAGCTCCTATCGACCGACAAGCCGCCGAGCCGGGGTCTCCGTCCGGCGCAATTCACCGTTCCCACCCGGATTTCGGCCCGTCGCCCCGTGCGGCGCCGTTGCCTGGCTATCGTTCGTTAACCATGACGGGCATACCCTGCATGACTCGAGTCAGTGGAAAGGTGCGGTGCAACCATGCGGAAACTTGCAACAAGCGCGCTCGCCGCCGTCGCCGCCGCGACGCTCGCCCCCGGTCTGGCGCAGGCGGCCGACATGGGCGGTGCCGCGGGTGCCGGCATGCCTCCGGGCTTCACGTGGACCGGTGCCTACGTCGGCGGCACCGTCGGCTATTCGACCGTGACCTTCGACGTCAGCAACGTTCTCTTTGAAGGCAATCCGGGAACACCCGACTTCTCGGCCGCCGGCAACGGCATCATCGGCGGCGTCGAAGGCGGCTTCAACGTGCAGAAGGGCAAGGCCGTGGTGGGCGTGGAAGGTGACTTCTCGTGGACCGGCGTCCAGGGCAGCTACTCCGACACCGTCAATGACTTCGCCGCCACAGGCCGGCTGAAGACGCTTGCCACCGTGCGTGGCCGGCTCGGTGTCGCCACCGGCCGCGCCTTGCTGTTTGTCACCGGCGGCTTGGCGCTCGGCAAAGCCGAGGCGCAGCTCGACGATGGTTACGGCGGTCCGGTGATCACCACCACCGATTCCCGCAGTCACACCGGCTGGACGGCGGGCGGGGGCGTCGAGGTTGCCGTCAGCAACCATCTCACGCTCAAGGGCGAAGCGCTCTACTACGACCTGGGCTCCCAGACCTACACCTTCAACGAAGGTGCCGGCGGCTGGAACCCGATCACCGTCAATGCGTCCCTCACCGGCTGGCTCGCCCGCGTCGGCGCCAACTTCAAGTTCTGAGTCGCAGCCCGCCTTCATAGTTGTCGGACGGCCGCCCTCGCTGAGCGGCCGCCCGATCTTTTGCGCGCACGATCGGAAGCGGCGGCAGGTGCTAGGATCGCGTCCACGCAGGAGGACGCGCCACCTGGCCCGCACGCAAAGACTGCTGACGCTGATGGACGCGCTGCGTCGCCACCGTCGACCGGTGACGGCGGCGAGGCTTGCCGACGAGCTGTCGGTTTCGGTGCGCACCATCTATCGCGACGTGCAGGCGCTGGTGGAGCTGGGCGCGCCGATCGACGGCGCGGCCGGGCTCGGCTACCTGCTCAGGGGCGGGTTCTTCCTGCCGCCGCTGATGTTCGACGAGGACGAACTGGAGGCGCTGGTGCTCGGCGCCCGTCTGGTCGAGCGTCAGGGAGACGCCGCCCTTTCCGCCTCGGCGCGCAACGTGATGGCCAAGATCGCCGCCGCCGCGCCGAGGGACATGCGCGACATGATGAGCGAGACCGGCCTGTGGGTGCCGCGCGGCGACGCGAACCGGCCGACGCTGAAGCCGGTACGCGAGGCGATCCGCCGCGAGCACAAGCTCGCCATCACCTACGGCGACGAAAAGGGCGCGCTGACCGAGCGCACCATCTGGCCGATCGGGGTCGGCTTCTTCGAAGGCAAGCCGACGATCGCCGCCTGGTGCGAGCTGAGGCAGGCGTTCCGCCACTTCCGCGTCGACCGCATCAGGAGCTGTGCTGAAGGCGAGCGCTACCCGACCCGGCGGGCAGCGCTCGTCAAGCAGTGGCGCGCGGAGAACGCGGTCCCGGATCGCGAATGAGGCTCAGGTGCGCGCCGCCTCGACCTGCTCGCGCGAATAGACAGCTGCCTGGCTCGGCGCGAACACCCTGAGGCGATGCCCGTCGGGATCGACGACGGTGAAAGTCAGGCCGAAGTTCATCCGCGTCGGCTCCTGGACAAGCTTGAGACCAAGGGCCTGCCACGCCTTTGCGGTGGCATGGAGGGCATCGTCGTCGGGCACCGGGAAGCCGATCTCCATGCCGCCGGGAGCGGTTGCGGCGGGCTCGACCTCGTTGCTCTGCCACAGGCCGAGGTTGATGCCGTTGGGCAGGACGAACATCGCCCAGCCGGGCGAGGTGTCGACGGGCTTCAAGCCGAGAAGCTTGCCGTAGAGTTCGGCGGACTTCGCCGCGTCGGAAACGTAAGCGAGGATGAAGTTGGGAGTCATGGCCGGTCTCCTGCGTTGATGACGGGGCGAATGCTAGCCGGGGTCGCTGACAGGATTTGACAGCAGGGTGGTGAGGCGTCGCGGCGCTTGACAAGGATCGTCGGGCTGTGTATTCAACCGATAGGTTTATCAACCGAACGGTAGAAGATCGATGCCCGCCGACCACCTGAGCGCCACCCTGACCGCGCTCGCCGATCCCACCCGGCGGGCGATCCTTGCGCGCCTTGCGACGGGCGAAGCTACCGTCAAGGAACTGGCCGAGCCGTTCGACATGAGCCTGCAGGCGATTTCGAAGCACCTGAAGGTGCTCGAGCGCGGCGGGCTGATCGTGCGCAGCCGCGAGGCGCAGACGCGGCCGTGCCGCATCGAGGCGGCGGCGCTGAAGGACGTCGCCGACTGGCTGGAGCGCTACCGCATGCTGTGGGAGGCGCGCCTCGACCGCCTCGGCGACTACCTCATGGAGCTCCAAAAGAAGGGGGCGGACAATGAACGCAAGGATTGACCCGTCGATCGACAAGAGCCTGCACGAGGTCAGGCTGACGCGCGTCTTCGACGCACCGCGCGCGCTGGTGTGGGCGGCGTGGACCGAACCTGAGCACCTCGCCGGCTGGTGGGGCCCGCACGGCTTCGACGCGCCCCATCCGGCGGTCGACCTTCGCGCCGGCGGTGAGGCCAACCTCGACATGCGGGCGCCGAACCGCAGCC
This sequence comes from uncultured Bauldia sp., assembly GCA_964610725.1. Classification (GTDB taxonomy): domain Bacteria; phylum Pseudomonadota; class Alphaproteobacteria; order Rhizobiales; family Kaistiaceae; genus JBBDMC01. Next base: position 245 of record CAZSWL010000175.1, on the reverse strand, counting down.
TGCTTCCCAACCGCGGCGTCATCGAGGAGGTGGTGCCGATGGAGAAGCTGGTGGTGGTGACCGGTGCTCTCGCGGAGGACAACGGTGAGCCCCAGCTCGAGGTCCGCTCGACCGTCACCTTCGCCGACGAGGGCGACAACAAGACCAGACTGACCGTGACCGCGACGGTGCTGCGCGCCACCGCGGCGATGGCGGGCCCATTGGCCGGCGCGCGCCAGGGCTGGAGCGAGAGCCTCGACAAGCTC
>CAZSWL010000174.1:0-4433 GCA_964610725.1 uncultured Bauldia sp. | reverse complement strand
CGAAGCTCGCCGATGTCGCGGCTCAGCCGGTGGCTGGCTCGCCGGTGAAGGGCGTCTGCTGGGTGGCGCGGGCGGCCTTCGGTGAGGACGATATCCGCTGGCAGGTGTTCCGCGCCTGGCTGGTGGATGACGCGCCGATGTAGTTCCGCAAGGCCTACATCCGCTACGGGGCACAGGTCGGCGCGTGGCTGGAAGGCCGCGAAGCGGCCAGGGCAGCGGTGCGCGCGGCGATGATGGTGGCGGTGCGCCGCAAGCTGTTGTCGTGAGGCGGCAGAGACTTCAGTGGAGCGACGAATGATCCGGAATATCGATACCCGCAGGACCTATCAGCGGCCGACGTTGAAGAAGGGGCCGAAACTCGCCGATGTCGCCGCTGGGGCAGTTGGTTCGCCGGCGAAGAAGGTCACCAACTGCTGGGTGGCGCGCGCAGCGTTTGGTCACGACGATATCCGCTGGCAGGTGTTCCGCGCCTGGCTGATGGAAGATGCGCCGATCTGGTTCCGCAAGGCGTACATCCGCTACGGCGCACAGGTCGGTGCGTGGCTGGAGGGCCGCGAATCGGCCAGGGCAGTGGTGCGCGCGGCCATGATGGTGGCGGTGCGCCGCAAATTGTTGCGCTGAGCTGACCGTCGTACCTGAGACGTCGCAGAGCGTTGTAGCGGGCCGGTTGCGGCTCGGGGTGCGGCCGCCAGCAGGCCGTCGGCGTTCCATGCGACGCGCTACGGCGAAGGCGCGGCTTGACGGCGCGGCGGTTTGGTCCTCCCTTAGGCGCGTGGGCCCGCCCGAGCGGTCCGCGTCGAATTGTGTCCTGTCAGCGGAGGCCGACATGTGTCTCGCAATCCCCATGCAGGTGGTCGCCATCGATGGCCACATGGCCAACTGCCAGGCCAAGGGCGTCGAGCGCGAGGTGAGCCTGTTCCTGTTGCAGGACGAGCCGGTGGCGGCCGGTGACTTCGTCATGGTCCACGTCGGCTACGCCATCCAGAGGATGACACCGAAGGACGCCCGCTCGGCCTGGGAGCTGATCGACGAGATCGACGAAATGCTTGCCGCCGAGGCCGCGGGCGATGGCTGAGCGGCCATGACCACCTCGCGCCAGTGGCTTGACCGCATCCACGCCCTCGATCTTCCCGACCGGGTCAAGGTGATGAACGTGTGCGGCGGCCACGAGCGCTCGATCGCCATGGCCGGTCTGAGGAAGGCTTTGCCGCCATCGGTCGAACTGGTGCCGGGGCCGGGCTGCCCGGTGTGCGTGTGCCCGGAGGAGGCGGTCTTCGAGGCGATCCGGCTGGCGCTCGACGAAAAAGTGATCCTGGTCGCCTTCGGCGACATGCTGCGCGTGCCGGTCAACGTAGCCAAGCGCGAAGTGCGCTCGCTGGAGCAGGCGCGCGCGGCCGGCGGCGACGTGAGGCCGGTCGCCTCGCCGATCGAGGCGGTGCGCATCGCCCGCGACAATCCCGATCGTCGCGTCGTCTTCTTCGCCGCCGGCTTCGAGACCACCACGGCGCCGGTCGCCGCCATGCTCGCCGAGGGCGTCCCTGACAACCTGTCGGTGCTGCTCGCCGGGCGGCGCACGTGGCCGGCGGTGGCGATGCTGCTGGAGTCGGAGACGCCGGGCTTCGACGCCCTGGTTGCGCCCGGTCACGTCTCGACGGTGATGGGGCCGGAGGAATGGGCGTTCGTGCCCGATCGCCACCACATCCCGACGGCGGTCGCCGGCTTCACCAGCGAGAGCCTGGTGGCGGCGCTCTATTCGGTGCTGCGCCAGCTGGTCGAGGGGCGCTGCTTCCTCGACAACTGCTACCCCGAGGTGGTGCGCCCGGGCGGCAACCCGACCGCGCGGCGCGAACTCGCCGCCACCATGGACGTGGTCGACGCGACCTGGCGCGGCATCGGCGTCATCCCGGCGTCGGGCTATGCGCTCAAGCCGGCGCTCGCCGCCCACGACGCAAACGTGCTCTTCCCGACCCACGACGACGCGACGCGCAAGCGCGCCGGCCAGATGCCGCCCGGCTGCGATTGCGCCCGGGTCGTGCTCGGCCGTGTCTATCCCGACCAGTGCGTGCTCTACGGCCGCGCCTGCACGCCGCGCACGCCGATCGGGCCGTGCATGGTGTCGGACGAGGGCGCCTGCCGCATCTGGTGGGCGAGCGGCGTCCGCGCGCCGCGCCAGCCGGTGGCGGCCACGGCGGATGCGCCGGTCTGACGTGCTGACGCGACCGGCGACGGCGGTCGCCCGCCGTTGGATCATCGGCGGCCGCGTGCAGGGGGTGGGCTTCCGTCCCTTCGTCTATCGCATCGCGGCGCGCTGCGGCGTCGCCGGCTGGGTGCGAAATGCGGCCGGCGTGGTCGAGGTGGTGGCGGAGGGCGAGGCGGAGGCGTTGCGCGATTTCGCCGAAGCCCTCGTCGCCGAAGCCCCGCCGCTCGCCCGCCCGCACATCCTGTCGCAGGAGACGACCGCTGCCGAAGGGGCGGGCGGTTTCGTCATCCGGACAAGCGCCGCGGCCGGCGGCGACCACATTCACCTGCCGCCCGATCAGTTCGCCTGCGACGATTGCCTCGCCGAACTCGCCGATCCCGGCGACCGGCGATACCGCTATCCCTTCATCAATTGCACCCAGTGCGGTCCGCGCTACACGCTGATCGAGCGGCTGCCCTACGATCGCGCCAACACCTCGATGGCGGGCTTCGCGCTGTGCGCGCGCTGCGCCGCCGAATACGCTGATCCGGCCGACCGCCGTTTCCACGCCGAGCCGATCGCCTGCCCCGACTGCGGGCCGCGGCTCGAATTTCGCGCCCCGGGCGAAGCGGTCCGTCACGGCGAAAAGGCGCTTGCCGCGGCCGTCGCCATGCTCGCCGCGGGCAAGATCGTCGCCGCCAAGGGCATCGGCGGCTACCACCTTCTCTGCGATGCCGCCGACGAGGCGGCGGTCGCCCGTCTGCGCGCGCGCAAGAAGCGGCCCGACAAGCCGCTTGCCGTCATGTTCCCGCCGGATCTTGTGGCGCTGCGACGCGCGGTCGTGCTCGATGAAACGCACGCGGCGATCCTGCGCGATCCGGTCCGGCCGGTGGTGCTCATCCGCAAGGCGGGCGCGACGCACGTGGCGCCGGCAATCGCGCCGCAATCGGCCGACATCGGCGCCATGCTGCCCTACAGCCCGCTCCACCACCTCGTCCTCGCCGACTTCGCCGCCCCGCTGGTGGCGACCTCCGGCAACGTCAGCGGCGAACCGGTGCTCACCGACAACGGCGAGGCCGAGGCGCGCCTTGCCGCCATCGCCGACGGCTTCTTGCACCACGACCGGCCGATCGTCAGGCCGGCCGACGATCCGGTCTACCGGGTCGTCGCCGGCAAGCCGCGACCGGTCCGCGTCGGCCGCGGCAATGCGCCCGTCGAGATGACGTTGCCGGTCGCGCTCGACCGGCCGCTGATCGCGTTGGGGGGCCACCTCAAGAACACGGTGGCTCTGGGCTGGGGAGCGCGCGCGGTCGTCTCGCCGCACCTCGGCGACATGGACACCGCCCGCGGCTTCGCCCTCATGCAAAGCGTCGCGGATGACCTGCAGAGGCTCTACGGGGTCAGCGCCGAGGCGGTGGTGTGCGACGCCCACCCCGGCTACGCGACCACGCGCCTGGCGCATCGCGGTGGCCTGCCGGTGATCCCGGTCTTCCATCATGAGGCGCACGCCTCGGCGCTGGTCGGCGAGCAGCCGACGGCGGGCGACGTGCTCGTCTTCACCTGGGACGGCGCCGGCTTCGGTCGCGACGGCACCATCTGGGGCGGCGAGGCGCTTCTCGGGCGCCCCGGCCGCTGGCGGCGGGTGGCGACGATCAGACGGTTTGGGCTCCTTGGCGGCGAGCGCGCCGCGCGCGCGCCGTGGCGGAGCGCGCTCGCCATGGGCCTCGCCGCCGGGCGCGAATGGCCGGCGTGCCCGCGCCCGAGCGAGGTCCTTCGCCACGCCTGGCGGCGCGGGGTGAACTGCCCGCCGACCTCCTCGATCGGCCGCCTGTTCGACGGCGCCGCCGCCTTCCTCGGCCTCGTCGACGAGGCGAGCTACGAAGGACAGGCGCCGGGCGCGCTCGAGGCGCTTGCCGCCGGCGCCGGCGAGCCGGTGCCACTGCCGCTCGCCGTCCGCGACGACGGGCTTTTCGAAAGCGACTGGGCGCCGCTGATCGATCTCATGCAGGACGCGACGCGCGCCGTTGGCGATCGCGCCGCTGCCTTCCATGCCTCGCTCGCCGCGATGCTGCTCGATCAGGCCCGTGCAGTGCGGGCCAGGCATGGCGTGTCGGCGATCGGCCTCAGCGGCGGCGTCTTCCAGAACCGGATACTGTCGCAGATGGTCGCCGCGCTCGCCCTCGACGATGGCTTCACCGTCGCCGTGCCCGAGCGGCTGCCGGTCAACGATGCCGGGCTTTCCTTCGGACAACTG
>CAZSWL010000173.1:0-17481 GCA_964610725.1 uncultured Bauldia sp. | reverse complement strand
CGCCGCGCAGCCCGGCACGGGGACCGGAGCGGGGGCGGTCAGGCTGACACCGTGCGGTGCGCAGGTGAAATTCCTGCTGTCGCTGGCGATCGTCACTGGTACGCCCGGCGCTTTCATCTCCTGAAGCGTGCAGGCGATCTTGCGCGTGCGGGTGACGTCGAAACGATTGGACGCCGTTGCCGCCCATTTCCCGCCGCTGGTGTGGACAGATTTGATCTTGCCGCTGAGTGACGCGCCGTTGGTGCAGCTGATGCGGTAGTTGAACGGTCCGCCCGAGTGGTTTTCGGCGTGTACGCGGATCCGCGCCTTGCGCGGACATTGCGCGCCGGTCGGCGGCGCCGTGTCGGAAAGCTTGATAGTGCCGGTCCAGTCGGGCGTCGGATGATTGCCGCCGGGCGGTGGGCTAGCGCTGAGCGTGTTGCCGGTAGCGTCGAGACAATGGATCGACAGCAACTTCCAGGCGGTCTGCGGCGCGAAAGTTCCACCCTGAACCTCGGCCTTGTATTGGATCACCGTGTCGTGAGTGAAGCTGTCGGTTCGCTTGAAAGTGGCGAAATAGCCGTTGCGGCCGGCGTCGAAGGTCGTCCATTTGTGCAGCAGCGTGGGGGTGATGGCGCCGTTTGCGCTGGTCCACAACTTCACGTCCACGGGGCCGATCTGGTTGGCCTCGGCCTCGACGGTGATGTTCACCTTCGGGCATGTGCGCGGACCGTTCGTCTTGAGCGGGGTGACTTTCTGTAACTGCAGTTTCACGCCGGTTACCTTGTAGGGCGCGCCGCCGGGTTTCCCGCTGCTGGTCATGCCCATCCCGTTCGTCACAGGGTCGCAAATGACAGTGATGTCGAATGAGGCCGCCTTGGCGTGGTCAACGCTGATATGCTTGTCGAGTTCGTCGGTTTCGGGCGGGGTGAAATACTGTACGGTTGTATCCGTTTCGATTCCGAACGTGACGTCGACAGACCGAGTGTAGCTGTATTGCTCGGTCGGGCCGGTTGCGGTCAGGTGCTTGTTGCACTCCTTGGTGATGTCGTTGTTGTGCGGCAGAACCGCACCGTGATCCGCGATTCCGGATGGGATCTGGTCCGGTGTGATCGTGATCGAATCGCTGTCGTCGAACTGGCGTGCTAGCGGGGCGCTCCACCACAGTAGCGGCGCGACAGCGCACTCGCCGCCACTGCACTTCCCGAGATCGACCTCCGCCAGTCTCACATAGCCGGGATAGGGCGTCTTGGCCTTCATGTGCGCCGTCAGATTGATGGGCGATCCGCTCAGCGTGTCCCATTTCTTGCCGTCGCTGGAGGTCACGTGAATGATCCATATGCCTTGCTCAACGCTGAACGACATCGATTTGACCTTGGCCGCCTCGGCGTGGGTTCCGGCGAAGGCGAGGAAAAAAGCCGCCAGGGCCAACATGAGCGTTCGAAGGGTCGCCCGCATGGTGATCTCCGCTTCTTTCGGCCCGCACACCTGACCGGTGCATTGCGGGCGCACGCCCCCCGGCGTCCGGGCACCGCGCGAACCGCGATCGGTGGCACCGGCCGCGTCAGCCTAGGAAATCGGATTCCGGATTTCTTGTAAGAATCGGTCAGGCGGCGGTGAAGGCCGGCTAGTTCACTCTCACCCACCCCCGCGGGCCGAGATGCTCCTGCGGGCGGAAGCGGCGCTTGTAAGCCATCTTGCGCGAGCCATCGACCCAGTAGCCGAGATAGACGTATGGCAGCCCCATCCGGCGCGCGCGCGCGATGTGGTCGAGGATCATGTAGGTACCGAGCGAACGATCGCCGTAGTCGGGATCGAAGAACGAGTAGACCATCGACAGGCCGTCGGCGAGCACGTCGGTCAGCGCCGTCGCCACCAGCGGGCCCTCGCCGCGGCCGGTGATGGCGGTGTCGGGACCGTGGAAGCGGTACTCGATGACCATGGTGTCGACGTGCGAATCGCCGACCATCATGGCGTAGTCGAGCACGGTCATGTCGGCCATGCCGCCATCGGCGTGGCGCGAATCGAGGTAGGCGCGAAACAGCGCGTATTGGTCGGACGAGGGCGAGGCCGTCGTTTCGGTCCCGATGAGGTCGAGATTACGTTTGCCGACCCGGGCGAGGCTGCGGGTGGGCATGAAGGCGTCAACCACGACCCGCACGGAGATACAGCTGCGACATCCCTCGCAGGCGGGCCGGTAGGCGATGTTCTGGCTGCGTCGGAAGCCGCCCTGAGTGAGAATGTCGTTCAGCGCGGCGGCGCGGTCGCCGACGAGATGGGTGAACACCTTGCGCTCGGCCCGGCCGGGCAGATAGGGGCACGGCGCCGGCGCGGTCAGATAGAACTGGGGAGTTTCGGTCGTGTGCTGGGTCATCGCCCGGTGCTGCAAATCACCTCCTGCACACCATAATACCAGCGCGCGTTCAGCGAAAAGACCGACCACATCAGCAGCACCAGCGGCAGGCTGGCGAGGGGGTCGTCGGCGCCGAGCGGGCCGACGCGACTATTTTCCCAGCCGGTGGAGAGGTGCGGAATTGAGCGCCACTACCGCCAGCAGAAGGTCGTGCAGCAGCTGCTTGCGGCGGGTGAACAGGCCGACCAAAAGGATGAGAGGCGTCAGGATGCCGACCGAGAACCAGAAGATGAGCGCGTGCATGATTGCGAGCAGAGGGAACATCCTGCCGCCGCTCCAGGTGCGCATCTCGACCCCGGCCATGCGCATGCCGGGTGTCGCCGAGGCCGGCCCGCCGAGGGTCAGCGCTACGTAGCCGAGCGCGACAATCGCGAAGAGCGGCGGGAAAAGAAGCCAACCGATGCCGAGGGTGACGACGCCGAGGATCAGCACCATCAGGCCGGCGGGGATCATCAGGGCGACGATCAGGACCGCGTCGATGACGAAGGCGACGATCCGCTTCGACAAGATGCCGTCAAACAGTTCGGGGCGGGCGTCGGGGTCGTAAACGAAGCGATCGGGCCGCCGCCCTCCACCGGTCTCGCTCATGGCCTCTCCTCAGCGCCGGTCCGGCCGGCGGTTGACAATGAGCATTTGGCGCCGCCAAGACAAGCCGGCGCCTCAGCGCCCGGGCTCCGGCGGTTCCAGCCGGGAGATGTGGTAGCCCCTGGCGGAAAGGGCGGCGACGATCTCGGCGGCGTGCTCGCGGCCGTGGGTCTCGATGGTGACGTCGACCGTCGCTCCCTTGGCGGGCACGTCGAGCATAGTTCGGTGGTGGAAGACTTCCAGAATGTTGCCACCATGGGCGCCGATGGTCATGGCGATATCGCCAAGGACACCGGGCCGGTCGCTGATGCGGATGCGTACCGCGACCACCTGCTCTTCGCGGGCGAGCTCGCGCACCATGATAGAGGCGGCGAGGCGCGGGTCGATGTTGCCGCCGGCGAGCACCAGTCCGATTTGCCTGCCGCGAAAGCGGGCCGGATCGGCGATGACGGCGGCGAGCCCGGCGGCACCGGCGCCCTCGGCCATCGTCTTCTGCAGCATCAGGTACGCGGCGACTGCCTGCTCGATGGCGGATTCGCCGACCAGCACCATGTCGTCGACGTAGCGGCGGATCGCGGCCAGCGTCAGTTTGCCGACGTTCTTGACGGCGATGCCCTCGGCGAGGGTCTCGCCGCCAGCGGTGGCCGTCTCGCCACGCAGCGCCGCATGTACCGACGGGTAGAGTTCGGTCTCGACCCCGATGACCTCGACCGCCGGCCGCAGCGTCTTGACGGCGATGGCGATCCCCGAGATCAGGCCACCGCCGCCAACCGGTACGATCACTGCCGCGAGGTCCGGCTGATCGGCCATGAGCTCGAGGCCGATCGTGCCTTGACCGCGAATCACGAAGGGATCGTCGTAGGGGTGGACCAGGGTGGCTCCGGTTCTGGTCTGGATTTCCTCGGCGGTGAGTTGCGCTTCCGCCAGTGTCTCGCCGGCAAGGACCACGTCGGCGCCAAAGCTCCGCGTTGCGGCGATCTTAACGAACGGCGTCGGCTTGGGCATGACGATGGTCGTCGGGATGGCCAGGCGCTGGGCGTGATAGGCAACCGCCTGGGCGTGATTGCCCGCCGACATGGTGACGACGCCGCGGCCGCGCTCGTTCTCCGTCAGCGAGTGGAGCTTGACCACGGCGCCGCGCTCCTTGAACGAGGCCGTCGCCTGCAGGTTCTCGTATTTGACCCAGATGTCGGCGCCGGTGAAGGCGGATAGCCGCGGTGCCGGGAGGAATGGCGTACGTATGACCACGCCGGCGATCTCGTCGGCGGCGCTGCGGATGTCGGCGAGGGTGGGAATCGCCGTGGCCGTGTTCACCGACCGATCAGCTCCGCAGCCATCGGCGCGAAATAGGTGAGAATGCCATCGGCGCCCGCACGCTTGAAGGCGATCAGGCTTTCCATCATCGCCCGCTCGCCGTCGATCCAGCCGTTGTCGCCGGCGCCGCGGATCATCGAATATTCGCCCGAGACCTGATAGGCGAAAGTCGGCACCGCGAAGGCCTCCTTCAGCCGCCAGACGATGTCGAGGTAGGGCAGGCCCGGCTTGACCATGATCATGTCGGCGCCCTCGGCGATGTCGAGTTCGGCCTCGCGCAGCGCCTCGTCGCCGTTGGCCGGGTCCATCTGGTAGGTGCGCTTGTCGCCGACGAGCGTCTTGGAGGTACCGATAGCGTCGCGGAAGGGGCCGTAGAAAGCGGAGGCGTACTTGGCGGTGTAGGCCATGATCTGCACGTGGGTGAAGCCGTTCTTGTCGAGGGCGCGGCGGATCGCGCCGACGCGTCCGTCCATCATGTCTGAGGGCGCGATGATGTCGGCTCCTGCCTCCGCCTGGATGAGGCTTTGCACCACCAACTGTGCGACGGTGGCGTCGTTGACGATCTCGTCTCCTTGCATCAGGCCGTCGTGGCCATGACTGGTGTAGGGGTCGAGAGCGGCGTCGGTAATGACGCCGAGGTCGGGCGCTGCCGCCTTGATTGCCCTGGTCGCCGAGCAGACCAGATTCTCCGGGTTGAGGGCTTCCGAGCCAGTGGCATCGCGACGGGCGGGGTCGGTGTAGGGGAAAAGCGCTATCGCCGGAATGCCGAGGGCGACGGCATGCTGCGCCGCCTTGACCGCCTCGTCCACCGACAGCCGTTCGACGCCGGGCATGGCGGTCACGGGCTGGCGCACCCGGTTCCCGTCAATGAGGAAGATCGGCCAGATCAGGTCGTCCACCGCGAGTGTCGATTCGCGCACCAGCCGCCGCGACCAGTCGCTGCGGCGGTTGCGTCGCATGCGGCGGCCGCCGAGGATGGCGTCCATATCCGGTTTGGTGTTGGGGTCCGCGGAAAACCGGGCGCGCTCGCGGGTCATGGCAGTCTTGCTTTGCTGATGGCGCCCGGACCATATCACCTTTCGCCGGTGGCGGGGCGACTCACCACCGCGCGGCCGTTTTCCTTGGAGACTAAGTGGAGCCGGCGGAGTTGATGTCGAGTAGGGATGAACTGTCAGCGATGCCGCCGGAGCGTGATCGCCACGAGGTTGCGCTCGAATATTATGTGATCGCGCTGGCCGTCGTCATGTTGCTGCTCGGCCTCAGGCAGTGGGCGATCATCATGGGCGTGATCTCGGGCGGCGGCGGCACGTTTGAGGCGATGTCGACGCCGTGGAAGCTCGCCACCATGCATCTTGCGGTGGTCGACCTGGTCGCCGCGGTCGGCCTGTGGTTGCGGGTCGCCTGGGGCAAGGTCATCTGGATCTTTGCCGCCGTATCGGAGATCGCATTCCATACGGTGTTCATCCGCACCCTCGGCAGCGACCTGCTGGTCGTCGCTTTCCACGTCGCTACCATCGCCGCCTTCGTGGTGTTGACCGTGCTGGCCCGCCGTCCGCCGTCCGAATTCTCGGGCTGACCCGACGCAGCGAATTGCAGTTTATCTGGTAAGGCCCGGTTAAGCCTGAGCCTTAAGCCGATTTTTAGCCGGTTTGATTAAGGTGGCTTCACAAGCGGGAGCATACCCGCGCAAACAGTGAGGCTGTCATGGTTAGTGTGAAAAGGGCAGTGGAGGCTGTCGCCGAGCCAGCTGGCTCGGAGATGAAGCCCCTTTATCTGGAAGCGTTGACGCTGGTCGAGCGTCTTCACCGCCGGCTCCTCGACGTCATCAAGGACGAGTTCGACCGGGCCGGGCGTTCGGACGTGAACAGCGTGCAGGCGCTGCTTCTATTCAACATCGGCGAGTCGGAACTGACCGCGGGCGAGCTCAGGACGCGCGGCTACTACCTCGGCTCCAACGTGTCCTACAACCTCAAGAAGCTGGTCGAGATGGGCTACATCCACCACCAGCGTTCACGCATGGATCGCCGCTCGGTGCGGGTCAGCCTGACCGAGAAGGGTCGTGAGGTGGCCGACATCGTCAACCATCTCTACGACCGCCATATCCGTTCGATCGATCAGGTCGGCGGAATCGCGTCCGAGGATTTCCGCGTCCTCAACCGCTCCTTGCAGCGGTTGGAGCGGTTCTGGACCGACCAAATCCTCTATCGTCTTTGATCGCGAGCAAGGCCCGCGACGATCGGCCCGGCTTTCGCCGGGCCTTTTGCTTTTCAGTCGCCGCGAAAGGGCCACATAGCCGTCGCAGTTTGGCCCACTGGCGGACTTCTCCCGCGAGTGCTCGACCGCAGGCAGGGTGAGTTGTTTCGGCGGCGTCAGCGTGCTAGCGCCTTACGCGGCCGGGGGTGGCGGCGATTCAGTCTGCGAGGAGGATTTGCAGACCAGCATGACCGTCCGGATCAATCTTTCGTGTGCTGCTCTTTGCGCGGCTGCGCTCGCAACAGTCGTTGCCGGGCGGGGGCCGGCGTTGGCCCAGAGCCAGGACCCGATTGCGCAGGCCATCCACGATGGCGGCACGGAGTGGTCCGACAACTTCGACTCCGCCTCGGTCGGGGCGGCGGATGTCAGGACCTCGACGCCGATCTTGTCGCCTACCATCGTCAAGGCGGTACAGGCGGCGATCGCGAAATATTCGGACGTCGTCGCCCGCGGCGGCTGGCCGATGGTTCCGGCCGACAAGCGTTTGCAGATCGGCATGCGCGACCCGGCGGTCGCCGTGCTGCGCCAGCGCCTTACCGTGTCCGGCGATATGCCGGCGGCGCAGGGTGTGTCGGACGTGTTCGATTCCTACGTCGATGCCGCCGTCCGGCGTTTCCAGGCGCGCCATGGCATCCAGCCCGACGGCATCGTGGGCGAGTCGACCTATACCGCGCTTAACGTGCCGGCAACGGAGCGGCTGACCCAGCTCGCCACCAACCTGACCCGGTTGAATCTGCTCACCGCCAACCTGCCGGCCGGTCGCTTCGTCATGGTCAACATACCGGCGGCGTCGGTCGAGGCGGTCGAGAACGGGGTGGTGGTCCAGCGTCACACCGCCGTGGTCGGCAAGGTTGACCGGCCATCGCCCATCGTCAATTCGAAGATCACCGAGATCAACTTCCATCCTTACTGGACGGTGCCGGCGAGCATCATCAAGAAAGACCTGATCCCGATCATGCAGAAGGATCCGGATTACCTGGCGCGCTACCGCATCCATATCTACGACCCGAAGGGCAACGAACTCTCGCCCAGCCAGATCGACTGGACGACCGATCAGGCAGTCAACTACATGTTCCGCCAGGATCCCTATGACGAGAACTCGCTGGGACTGGTCAAGATCAACTTCCCCAGCCCGGACGGCGTGTACATGCACGACACGCCACACAAGAGCCTGTTCAACGACGACTACCGTTTCGACTCCTCGGGCTGTGTGCGGGTGCAGAACATCCGCGAGTTGATCGACTGGCTGTTGCGCGACACGCCGGGCTGGACTCCCGAGCGGATCGAGGCGGAATTCCGCAACAATGATCGACTGGACGTGAAGCTGGCGACGCCGGTGCCGCTGTTCTGGACCTACATCACCGCGTGGGCGACCGCGGACGGTATCGTCAATTTCCGCAACGATATCTACAACCTCGACGGCCTCGACCAATACTCCACCGAGCAAGCCGGCCAGCCGTTGTAAGCTCGCGGCCGTGCGCTGGCGGTCGTTGGCGCACGCGCCTGCTTTGTGTTAAGGGCAGCCGGTTCGCGTCCCGGCGCACGCCCCCCGCGCGCCGGGAGGCCCGGTCAGCCGCCGAGGGATCAGCGATCATGTCCGTCACCGACCATGCCGCCGCCGCCGCCGCGGGCGGTTTCTTCACTGCTGGTCTCGCCGAAAGCGACGGTGAGGTCGCCGATGCCATCGCCGGCGAGCTGGCACGTCAGCGCCGCGATATCGAGCTGATCGCGTCGGAAAACATCGTCTCGCGGGCGGTGCTCGAGGCGCAGGGGTCGGTGCTGACCAACAAGTATGCCGAGGGCTACCCGGGTAAGCGCTACTATGGCGGCTGCGAATTTGTCGACGTGGCAGAGACCCTCGCCATCGAACGTGCCAAACGGCTGTTCGGCAGCGCCTTCGCCAACGTCCAGCCCCACTCCGGCAGCCAGATGAACCAGGCGGTGTTCCTCGCCCTGCTCGAGCCTGGCGACACCTTCATGGGGCTCGATCTCGCCGCTGGCGGCCATCTCTCGCACGGCTCGCCGGTCAACATCTCCGGTAAGTGGTTCAAGGTGGCGCCGTACGGAGTGAGACGCGAGGACCACTTGCTCGATTATGACGAGATCGAACGAATCGCGGCCAAGGCGAAGCCGAAGCTGATCATCGCCGGTGCCACCGCCTATTCCCGTTTCTGGGACTTTCGTCGCTTCCGCGAGATCGCCGACGCGGTCGGTGCCTATCTCATGGTGGACATGGCCCATTTCGCCGGGCTCGTCGCCGGCGGCGTTCATCCCTCGCCGGTGCCGCACGCTCATGTGGTGACCACCACCACGCACAAATCGCTGAGGGGACCGCGCGGCGGCATGATCCTCACCAACGACGAAGCGATCGCCAAGAAGATCAATTCGGCGGTGTTTCCGGGCCTGCAGGGCGGCCCGCTGATGCACGTTATCGCCGCCAAGGCGGTCGCGCTCGCCGAGGCGCTGCGGCCTGACTTCAAGGTCTATGCGCGCAACGTGGTGGAGAACGCGCGGGCGCTTGCCGAGACCCTGCGCGGCGCCGGCTTCGATATCGTCTCGGGCGGAACCGACAACCATCTCATGCTGGTCGACCTTCGGCCAAAGGCCCTCAAGGGGAACGTGTCCGAGAAGGCGCTCGTCCGCGCTGGCCTCACCTGCAACAAAAACGGGGTGCCCTTCGATCCGGAGAAACCGTTCGTCACCTCGGGCATCCGGCTCGGCACGCCGGCGTGCACGACGCGCGGCTTCGGCGTCGCCGAGTTTCGCCAGGTGGGCGGGCTGATCGCCGAGGTGCTTGACGCGGTCGCCCAGTCCGAGGACGGCGCCGCGCCGCTGGTCGAAAGCGCGGTGCGCGACAAGGTGAGGACGCTGACCGACCGCTTCCCGATCTACCAGTAATCGAACTGACGACTGGTCATGCGCTGTCCTTATTGCGGCAACCCAGACACCCAGGTGAAGGACTCCCGTCCTTCCGAGGACAACACCACCATCCGGCGACGGCGGGTGTGTCCGGATTGCGGCGGCCGCTTCACTACCTTCGAACGGGTGCAGCTACGCGAGTTGACGGTTGTCAAAAAGAACGGCCGGCGGGTGCCTTTCGATCGCGACAAACTGATGCGTTCGGTGCAGGTGGCGCTGCGCAAGCGGGCAGTTGATCCCGATCGGGTCGAGCGTATGGTCAACGGTATCGTCCGTCGCCTGGAAAGCTCCGGTGACAGCGACGTGCCGTCGGAGCGCATCGGCCAGATGGTGATGGAGGGCCTGCGCCTGCTCGACGAGGTCGCATACGTGCGCTTCGCCTCGGTCTATCGCAACTTCCGCGACACCGAGGACTTCAAGACGGTCCTCGGGGAGCTGTCCGGCGAACCTCCAGCCAAAATTGGCGAAGGCTGAAAGCAATGGCGGCCCGCCGCAAGAAGAGCTCTCCCATCGACCCGGAATTTGACCGGCGCATGATGGCGGCGGCGCTCCGTCTCGGACGGCGCAATCTCGGCCAGACGGCGACCAACCCGGCGGTCGGTTGCGTGATTGTGGACGGCGGCGGCGCGCGCGTGGTGGCGGCGCGGGGCTGGACGGCGGTCGGCGGGCGGCCCCACGCCGAGAAGGAGGCACTGAAACACGCGGGCAAAAGGGCGAGCGGCTCCACCGCCTATGTCACGCTTGAGCCGTGCGCCCACGAGGGACGGGTCAAGTCGTGCGCGCAGGCACTGATCGACGCCCAGGTCGACCGCGTGGTCACCGCCATGACCGATCCCGATCCGCGCACCAACGGCAGGGGTCACGCCATGCTTGGGGCGGCCGGCATCGCGGTGACCACCGGCGTGCTCGCCGAGCAAGCGGCGCGTGATCATTCCGCCCACATCGCCCTCATCGGCAAAGGGCGGCCGCACGTGACACTGAAGCTCGCCGTCTCCGCCGACGGCATGATCGGGCGGCGCACCGGCGAACGCATGATCATCACCGGCGAGGCGGCCTTCACCGCTGTTCAGGCGATGCGAACGTCGTTCGACGTGGTCATGGTCGGCATCGGCACGGTACTGATCGACGATCCGCGGCTGACGGTGCGTCTGCCCGGACTGGAGGAGCGCTCACCGACCCGGGTGATCCTCGACGCCACGGCGCGCCTGCCGCTCCAGTCGCGACTGGTGCAATCGGCGCGGCAGCGTCCGTTGATGGTGATCGTCGGTCCGGAGGCCTTATCCGAGCGCAAATCGGCGCTCACCGAGGCCGGCGTCACCGTGATCGAGGTCGATGCCGGGCCGGGCGGCGGTGTTGATTTCTCTGGTGCACTGGCGGCGCTGGCGGCGAGGGGCTTCGCCCGCGTGCTCGCGGAGGGTGGAGCGGAGGTTGCCGCCTCGCTGGTCTCCGGCGACCTGGTCGATGAGGTGGTCATCTTCCGCGCGCCGGTAGTGGTCGGCCCGGATGGCGTGCGGGCGCTCGCCGGCATGGCGTTGTCGGCAGTCGAGCGGACGCCGCGCTACCGCCTCATCGACACGGGTTGGGCCGGCGACGACCAGATGCGCCGCTACGTCCGCGCGGGCTGACGCGTGTTTACGGGAATTATCTCCGACGTGGGGTCGCTCGTCGGCGTCGGCGATGCCGACGGGGTGCGCAGGCTGTCGGTCGCGTGTGACTACGACGCCGCCAGCATGGCCGTCGGCGCCTCGATCGCCCTCAACGGCATCTGTCTGACGGTCGTGTCACGCGAAGCCAACGCTGGCGGCTCGGTCTTCGTGGTGGAGGCCGGGCCGGAGACGCTGGCGGTCACGACCCTCGGTGGATGGGCGGTCGGCAGCCGCATCAACCTCGAACGGGCGCTCAAGGTGGGCGAGGAGCTTGGTGGCCATCTGGTCAGCGGTCACGTCGACGGTGTCGCCGCGATTACCGGGCGCGACGATCTTGGCGCGACCGTGCGCTTCATTTTCGCTGCGCCGTATGCCCTTGCCCGCTTCATCGCGGCGAAAGGATCCGTCGCTCTCGACGGGACCTCTCTGACCGTCAACCGCGCCGATGGCGACCGCTTCGATTGCCTGCTCATTCCGCAAACCCTCAAGGTGACCACTTGGGGCGAACGCCGGCCCGGCGACTCGGTCAATGTCGAGGTTGACTTGGTCGCCCGCTACCTGGCGCGCTTGATAGCCGAGCGCTGATTGCCCGTGCGGCCCGGCATGAGCGCCTTTTTTCTGGACAGTCGGCGGCAGGCATGATTGGTGGCGGCCGTTTTGGATGAGCAATGGCAATGGCCGACCGCCCGCCGCACGTGCTGATCATCGAGGCCCGCTTCTACCAGGACCTCGCGGATGAGATGCTGAAGGGCGCGGTAGCGGCGCTCGAGCGGGCCGGCGCGTCCTGGGAGCGGGTGTCGGTGCCAGGATCGCTTGAGCTTCCCGCGGTGCTGGCGATGGCGCTGGCTGCCGCCGACGGTGGCGGACCTGGCCATGACGGCTTTGTCATCCTGGGTTGCGTCATCCGCGGCGAGACCAGTCATTACGATATCGTCGCCAACCAGTCGGCGCGGGCGATCACCGACCTCGCTACCGCCCGTGCGCTCGCCTTGGGCTTCGGCGTACTCACCGTGGAAAACGAGGCCCAGGCGTGGAAGCGGGCGCGCGTCGACGGGCTGAATAAGGGTGGAGCCGCTGCCGAGGCGGCCCTGCACATGATCGCACTCAGATCGCGCTTCGGGTTGAAGCGGGCACGCGCCCCGCACGTTGCCCGTGCGAACTCGTCATGAGTGCTTCGGGCCGGCGGCATGCTGCCGACCGGCAGTCGACCGGCGGCGGCAACCAGCGTGGTCCCGCTCGCCTTGCCGCCGTCCAGGCGCTTTACCAGATGGACCTCGGTGGCATCACGTTGCCGGACGTCATCGCTGAATTCGAGACCTACCGTCTCGGCAAGGAGCTCGACGGCGACCAATACAGGGAGGCCGACAAGGCCTTCTTTCGCGATATCGTTGCCGGCGTCGTTCGCGATCAGCGCGCGCTCGACCCGGCGATCGACGGGGCGTTGTCGTCCGGCTGGCCGCTCGTTCGCCTCGACGCGACGCTGCGCGCGATTCTGCGCGCCGGCGCGTTCGAACTCGCCGCACGGCGTGACGTGCCGGCGCGCGTGGTGATCAGCGAATACGTCGAGGTCGCCAAGGCGTTCTTCGAGGATGACGTGCCGGGGCTGGTCAACGGGGTGCTCGACACGCTGGCGCGCACCCTGCGGCCGGCCGAGTTCACTGCGCGGACCGGGTCGTGATCTGATGACACGCTCAACCCGACGGCCCGGCGAGTTCGAACTGATCGCTCGCTATTTCCGGCCGCTGGCGGTCGACCGCGGTGCATTGGGCCTGGCCGACGATGCCGCACTCTACCGCCAGCGGCCGAACGATGACCTGGTGATCACCTCGGACATGGTGGCCGCCGGCGTCCATTTCTTTGCCGACGATCCGCCCGAATCGGTGGCGCGCAAGGCACTGCGGGTCAATCTTTCCGATCTTGCGGCGAAAGGAGCGGTTCCGTTCGGCTACCTGCTGTCTCTGGCGCTGCCTGACGACTGGACGGAAGCTTGGATCCGGAAGTTCGTCGGCGGTCTGAAAGCCGACCAGGCGCGCTACGCCGTCACTCTGCTCGGCGGCGATACCATCAAGGCGGCCGGCGGCGTTACCGTCGCGGTCACCGCCATCGGACGGGTGCCCAAGGGCCGCATGGTGCTGCGGTCGGGGGCACGGCCGGGCGATCTGATCTTCGTGTCCGGCACTATCGGCGAGGCGGCCCTTGGCCTGCGCGTGCGCCGGAACCGCACGGTGGCACCGGCAGGGACGAAGCCATTGGTCGACCGCTATCTCCATCCACGCCCGCGTCTGGCGCTGGCGCCGGCCCTGCGCCGCTACGCCACCAGCGCGTTGGACGTCTCCGACGGCCTGGTTGGGGACCTCGCTCACATCTGCGAGGCCTCTGGTGTGACCGCCGAGATCGAGGCGGTGAGGGTGCCTGTGTCGGCGGCGGCGCGGCGCCTGCTCGCCGCCGACCCGTCGCTGCTTGCCACAATTCTCAACGGGGGCGACGATTACGAGATTGTGGCGACGGTGAGCGCTGCGGCCGCCGCCGGCTTCGCCCGCGCCGCCAAGGCTGCCGGGATCGCCGTTGCCCGTGTCGGGCGCATCGTTCCCGGCAAGGGGCCGCCGGTGGTAAAGGACGCGACCGGCAAGACGATCGTCCTCGACAGGAACAGCCATGTTCATTTCTGATCGGTTCGTCACCTCATGACTGCGGCGGTGACGGTGGTTGACCGGGAGCATCCGCATGCGCGACGCAATACGCTGGTCCTGGCATCGGCTGCCGCGTTTAGCGGGGCGGTGCCGCCGATCGCCATTTCGCTCGGTGGCCTGACCGGTGCCTACCTGCTCGGTTCCGACAAGTCGCTCGCGACGCTGCCCGTCAGTGCCTACAACATCGGCGTCGCGGCGGGTGCGATTCCCGCCGCGCTTCTGATGCGCTGGCTCGGCCGGCGGCGCGGCTTCATCCTGGGCGCCGCGTTCGGGATCGCCGCCGGTCTGATCGCCGGGTGGACGGTGGTGGTAGGTTCGTTTGCCGGTTTCGTCCTGGGGCTTGCGACGGCGGGCTTTGCCGGTGCGTTCGTCCAGCAATATCGGTTTGCCGCGGCCGACGCGGGCAATCCGGCGTTCCGTGCCAAGGCGATTTCCTGGGTACTGGCCGGCGGCGTCGCCGCGGCGGTGATCGGCCCGCAGACCGTCATCTTTACCCGCGACCTGTTCACGCCGATCCCGTTTGCCGGCAGCTTTTTCGCGATCAGCGTGCTGGCGGCGATCGGCATGGCGATCGTCGCCATGCTTGGAGGCGAGGCGCGCCTGCCTCCGCCGCGCAGTTCGGGAGCCGGTGGACGTCGGCTCTCTACCATTGTCCGCCAGCCGCGGTTCGTTGTCGCCCTGATCTGCGCCATCGGTGCCTATTCGGCGATGAGCCTCCTGATGACGGCGGCGCCTCTCGCCATGGTCGGCTGTGGCCTCGGCACCGACAACGCCGCCCTCGGCATCCAGTGGCACGTGCTCGCCATGTTCTTGCCGAGCTTCATCACCGGCTCGCTGATTGCCCGGTTCGGCAAGGAGGCGATCATCGCGGTCGGCCTCGCACTGCTGACGGCCTGTGCTCTGGTGGCGCTGGCGGGTATCCAGCTCATGAATTTCTGGGCGGCGCTCATTCTGCTCGGCGTCGGCTGGAACTTTGCATTTATCGGCGCCACGACAATGCTTACCGAAACCTACAAAGTGGAAGAGCGCGGCAAGGTGCAAGGGTTCAACGATTTCCTTGTGTTCGGCTCGGTCGCGATCGCTTCCTTGTCCTCCGGCCACCTCTTCGCCACAGTCGGCTGGGCGCGCATCAACTGGGTGGCGTTGCCGATTGTGGGGACGTGCGCGGTGGCGTTGGCGGTGGCTGTAGTTGCCCGTCGGCGAACGGCCTGAAGCCCGCCGCTCCGGTGCCAAGATCACCAAGCCCGTTTGACTTGACGCCCGCAGACCGCCGGGTCATACCCTCGCCCGTGCCGGGGTGGCCGCCGACGTTGAAACGCGGCCTTTTTCACCTGTTTGTCAACGGCGGTTGCCGAATCGCGCGCCACCGGAACAAGGGGACGATACGTGATTTATTTGATCATTCTGTGCGGCTTGCTGTCGATCGTCTACGGCGTGTGGACGGGGCGGGAGGTGCTGGCGGCCGATGCCGGTTCGGCCCGCATGCAGGAAATCTCTGCCGCCGTACGTGAAGGCGCCGTGGCCTACCTGAGGCGCCAGTACACCACCATCGCCGTGGTCGGGGTGATCATCTTCATCATCGTCGCCTGGCTTTTGTCGCCGACGGTTGCCATCGGATTTGCCATCGGCGCTACCCTGTCGGGCTCGGCCGGCATCATCGGCATGAACGTATCGGTGCGGGCCAACGTGCGCACCGCCCACGCGGCGAGCCAGAGCCTTGCCGCCGGCCTTGGCATCGCTTTCCGTGCCGGTGCAATCACCGGCCTGCTGGTTGCCGGCCTCGCTCTGCTTGGCGTGTCGGTCTACTTCCTGGTGCTGACCCGTTTCGTCGGCTACGCCCCGGGCGATCGGGTGGTCATCGACGCGCTGGTGGCGCTTGGT
The DNA here is from genome assembly GCA_964610725.1 of uncultured Bauldia sp. GTDB lineage: Bacteria > Pseudomonadota > Alphaproteobacteria > Rhizobiales > Kaistiaceae > JBBDMC01. Next base: position 1,801 of record CAZSWL010000173.1, on the reverse strand, counting down.
TTCGGCGCCTCGCTGATTTCGATCTTTGCCCGGCTTGGCGGCGGCATCTTCACCAAGGGGGCGGACGTCGGCGGTGATCTCGTCGGCAAGGTGGAGGCCGGCATTCCGGAGGATGATCCGCGCAACCCGGCAACCATCGCCGACAACGTCGGCGACAATGTCGGCGACTGCGCCGGCATGGCGGCCGACCTGTTCGAGACCTACGCGGTGACCGTCGTCGCCACCATCGTGCTTGCGTCGATCTTCTTCGCCGGTTCGCCGCTCATGCAGTCGGCGATGCTCTATCCGCTGAGCATTGGCGCCGCCTGTGTTGTCACTTCGATCGCCGGCACCTTCTTTGTGCGCCTTGGCGCCAACAATTCGATCATGGGCGCCCTCTACAAGGGCTTTGTCGCCACCGCGGTGTTGTCGCTGATTGTCCTTTATCCGGTCACCTGGGCGGTGCTCGGCTCGATGTACAAGCCGCTGGCGCCGATGAGCTTCCGTGGCATCGATCTCTATCTGTGCGGCATTGTCGGGCTGGCGGTCACCGGCCTGATCATCGCGATCACCGAATACTACACCGGCACCAACCACCGGCCGGTGCAGTCGATCGCCACCGCCTCGATCACCGGCCACGGCACCAATGTCATCCAGGGCCTCGCCGTCTCGCTCGAATCGACGGCGCTGCCGGCTCTGGTCATCATCGCCGGCATCCTGGTTGCCGAATCGCTTGCCGGTCTCTTCGGCATAGCCGTCGCCGTCACCACCATGCTGGCCCTCGCCGGCCTGGTGGTCGCTCTCGACGCATTCGGACCGGTCACCGACAACGCCGGTGGCATTGCCGAAATGGCCGACCTGCCGGCCGACGTGCGCAAGACCACCGATGCCCTCGACGCGGTCGGCAACACCACCAAGGCAGTCACCAAGGGCTATGCCATCGGCTCTGCCGGCCTCGGTGCGCTGGTGCTGTTTGCTGCCTACACGTCGGACCTCGGCCACTTCTCCAGTGATCCGACCGCATTTCCCTATTTCGCCGGGCTCAAGGTCGACTTCACGCTGGCCAACCCGTTTGTGGTGGTTGGCCTCTTATTTGGCGGTCTCCTGCCATACCTGTTCAGCGGCATCGCCATGACCGCAGTCGGCCGTGCCGCCGGTGCGATCGTCGAGGAGGTACGCCGTCAGTTCCGCGAGAAACCGGGCATCATGGCCGGCACCGACAAGCCTGACTACGGCAAGGCGGTCGACCTCCTCACTCGCGCCGCCATCAAGGAAATGATCGTGCCGTCGCTGCTGCCGGTGCTGTCACCTATCGTCGTCTTCTTCCTCATCGATTGGATCGGCGGCAAGGCGGCGGCGTTCTCGACGCTCGGCGCCATGCTGCTCGGCGTCATTACCACGGGGCTGTTTGTTGCCATCTCGATGACCGCGGGCGGTGGTGCATGGGACAACGCCAAGAAGTTCATCGAGGACGGCAACTACGGCGGCAAGGGCTCGGAGGCCCACAAGGCGGCGGTCACCGGTGACACCGTCGGCGATCCCTACAAGGATACGGCCGGACCGGCAGTCAACCCGATGATCAAGATCACCAACATCGTGGCGCTGCTGCTACTGGCGGTGCTGGCGCACTAAGCCGTCAACCTCGATGCAGGACGTCAGCGTGCCGGCAATGCCGGCGGCGCTGCCGGGCGTAAGCTAGAGGTGCTGCGGCCCGAGCCCGACGACACCGGAGAACACCTGTTGGATGAAGGTCGCGTCGACGCCGCCGGTCGGAGTGGTGCGGCTCACGAAGTCGAAGACATGGCCATCCTTGAGCCCGTAG
>CAZSWL010000172.1:0-12982 GCA_964610725.1 uncultured Bauldia sp. | reverse complement strand
GGAGGCGCGGCGCATCGGGTTGCCGTGACCCTCGCGGACGCCGTGGCGAACATCGACGAAATCGAGATGGGCGTCGAACTGGACTATGTGGATGGGGGGCTCGTCGGAGAAGGCGCGCACGCAGGGAATGTTGATGGCGTGATCGCCGCCGAGCACGACCGGCAGCGCGCCGCGTTCCAGAATCTTGCGCACCGCCAGTTCGGTGTTGCGGTGGCTGGCCGTCGTGTCGGTGTGGACGATGTCGGCGTCGCCGACATCTACAATGCGCACCTGGTCGGTGGGCAGATAGACCACGTCGTCTTCGTGGTCGTAGGCACCGCCGTGGCCGAAAGAGAAGAGCGTGGAGGCCTCGCGAATGGCGCGTGGACCGAAGCGCGCTCCCGGCCGAAACTGCGTGCCCATGTCGTAGGGCACGCCGAGCACGGCCACGTCGGCATCAAGCCCGTCCCAGTCGAGGCAGGTCGGCCGCTTGCCGAACGTGCAATGACCCACGAACGGGAGATCGAGGCGCCCGCTTTCATAAGCGTGCATGGTGTGCTCCCCGCATGCGGGTACCTTAGGTCTCTTCACAAATCCGGAAAAGAGCGAATATTACGTCGAAAAGTCCGGAATGCGGGAGGGAATGGTGCGCCGGCTGCTCGATATCGATCTGCGCCTGCTGCGGATATTTCATGCGATCGTCGAGAGCCAGGGACTGCGGGGAGCCGAACTCGTCCTCAATCTCAGCCATTCGCGGATTTCGGCCGGTTTGGCCGAGCTCGAGAGACGTCTCGGCGTGCGTCTGTGCAAGCGTGGCCGCGCAGGATTCGCTCTGACCGAATCGGGCTTGACCGTGTACCGGGCCTCGCTGGACCTGTTCGCCGCCGTCGACCGGTTCAGCAACCAGGCTGGCGTGGTCTCGGCAAACGTCAGGCGCGTTCTCCGCCTGGGAACGGTCGATGCCATGGTCACCAACCTCGGCTTTGCGCTGGCGCGCGTCCTGCTCGAGTTCCGCCGGCAGACACCGGGCGTCCACATCGACTTCTCGATGGCGGGGCCGGAGGAACTCGAGCGCCAGCTCATCGGCGGCAGCCGCGACGTCATCATCCTGCCCGGCCAGAACAGGCGCGCCGAGCTCGACTACACGCCGCTGTTCGCGGAGCAGCAGTCGCTGTATTGTGCCGCCGGGCACCCTCTTTTCAGCGTCGACGACGACGAAATCTCGGTCGGCAAGCTCTCCGCTCACGCCTTCGTGGCACGCAGCTATCTTCGCAGCCGCGACCTCAAGCGTATCGGTCATCGCGGCGCCGAAGCAACCGTCGAGACAATGGAAGCGCAACTCATTCTGATCCTCAGCGGTCAGTTCATCGGCTACCTTCCGGCGCATTACGCACGGGCGTGGGTCGAGCGGGGGCATCTGCGATGCCTGCGCGAGCGCAAGTACAGCTACGCCTCGCATTTTTTTGCGGCGCGCCAGAAAGCGTCACAAGCCGACCCGCTGGTCCGCCGTTTCCTGACAATCGTCACGGCGGCAATGGCCGATCCGGGCAAGACGGCCGCCGCCGTCGGGCGATCGCCTCGGCGCGGCCGCTCGCGTGCGGACGCGGGCGAGACGCTCCGCGGCTCCTCCTGACGGGCATGCCCACGATGCTGCCCAGGCGGGCGCCCGCCGCCGGAGCACCACCATGAACGCCGCGTTGCTCGGCCTGCTGGCCGCCCTCGCCTGGGGCTCGCACGATTTTCTCGGTCGCTTCGCGACCCGTGCCGTCGGCCCGGTGGTGACCGTGTTGGCGGTCACGACCGCCGGCTTCGTGTTCCTGAGCGCCTGGATGATGGTGAGTGGCGGCGGACTTCTCATCGTGTGGCCGCGCCTGTGGCTGGTCGCGTTGGCGGGCTGCTTCTACGTCCTGGCCGGGCTGTCGCTGTTCGCCGCCCTTGCCATCGGCCCCATCAGCATCGTCATGCCGATTGCCGGGTCCTACCCGGCGTTGGCGGCGATCTTCGACGTCGTTCAGGGCGCCCGGCCGAGCCTCATCCAATGGCTGGCGATCGCCGCGGTGCTGGTCGGCGTTGGCGCCGTTTCGCGCTCCGGAGAGCGCCATGAAACGATCGGCGATGTTCCATTGGGCAAACTGTGGCTGGTGGTTGCCCTGGCGCTCGCGACGAGCCTTACCATTGCGGTGTCGCTGATCGCCGGGCAGGCGGCGGCTCCGGCCTTCGGCGTGGCGGAGACGGCCTGGCTCGCCAGGGCGTTCGGGCTCGCCATGATCGTGGTGATCTGGCTCGCACGACCCGCGGCAACAGCGCCGCCCTTGCGTTGGCTGCCGGTGCTGACGTTGATGGGGGGTCTCGACGTCGCGGCGCTGCTGTTGGTCGTCGCCGCCGGGACATTGCCCGATGCCACGCTGGCAACCGTCGCCTCGTCGGCCTTCGGCGCCGTGGCGGTGGTGCTGGCGCGCATCTTCCTCAAGGAGCCCATCACGCCGATACAGCTGACAGGGATGGTCATGATCTTCGGCGGCGTCGGCGTATTGGCTTCGTCGGTCTGATCGGCACTGGAGTCGCGATGGTCTTCCTGGCGCTCTTGCTCATGTCCGCCGCCGTGTTGATCGGGGTCGCGATGGCCGTGCGCATCCTTGCGGTCCGCCACTTGTCGTCGCCGGTAACCGCGGCGGTGCATGGTTTGCTCGGCGCTTCGGCCCTGGGCGCGTTGGTCTATCGGCTGGTGAACGGGGTCCCCGTCGACGACCGCTACGGCGCGGCTTCGTTCGGACCGGCTTCGGCGACATTGGCGGCGCTGGCGGTGCTGGCGGGAGTGGGAACCGCGGTTCTCGGACGCCGCTTCGCCGGCAGGCGCGGATTGCTGATGGCGGTGCACGCCAGCGTGGCGGTGGCGGCGTACGTTCTGCTGCTCGCCTATGCCTTGCTCACGTAGCCGCGCATCACCGCATGGACCGGACTTGCCGGTCCGTGCTTACCTTTGCGAATGGCCGCACTATGTCCGGGCGTGAGAGGCTGTTCAGGATGAAGGCGATGCTGGTCGACACTGCCGCGCGACTTGTCGGCGTTCTGCTGGCCCTGCTGGCGGCAAGCGTGGTCCCGGCCGGGGCGACAACCGTGCAGCCGCTCGTCTCGGCGCAATGGCTGAAGGCTCATCTGGGCGAGCAGGGCCTGCTGGTCGTCGATATCCGCCCCGGGCAGGATTTCGAGGCCGGCCACGTCCCCGGAGCCGTGGACGGTCAATATCCCGATCTCTGGCGGCAGGCGGACTGGGCGTTGCTGCCGGTGAAGACCCTCGATCGCAACCTCTCGGCCCTCGGGGTCGGCGACAGCGCGACGGTCGTCATCGTCCCGGCGGGCACCGACGGCACCGAACTTGGCGGTGCCACGTTCGCCTACTGGGTGCTCAAATATCTGGGGCACGGGGATGCTGCGATCCTCGACGGCGGCTGGACGGCGTGGCGCGCCGACCCGGCCGACCCGGTGCAAAGCGGCGCGTCGGTGCCGACACCGGCACGGTTCGTCGCGGATTTGCAGCCAGAGATTCGGGCCAGCACGCAGGAGGTCGCCAGCCAACTCGGCACCGACACGGTGCTGGTCGATGCACGCTCCCCCGACCAGTACGCCGGCAACACCAAGAGCGGTCTCGTCAGCCGGGCGGGTCACATCCCCGGCGCGATCAACCTGCCCTATTCGACACTCTACGACGGCGCCCGGCACCGGCTGAAGGCGACCGCGGTGCTTGCGTCCCTGCTTCCGCCGGCGCTTGCCGATCATGGCGCCAAGGTCATCGCCTATTGCAACACCGGGCATTGGAGCTCGATCGACTGGTTCGCGCTGCATGAATTGCTCGGCTACCGCAACGCCAGGCTCTACGACGGCTCGATGGCGGCCTGGACACGCGATCCTGACAACGCGGTGCGGACAGGCACCTCACCCTAGGACGTGATCCCGCCGTTTCGCGCCCCGGACCGGCTACGAACCTTCGCCCGCCTTGATCCACGCGGCGATCTTCGGCCACACCTCGGCCAGCGTTCTGCGGCCCATGAACAGGCCGATGTGACCGCCGGGCGCCAGCGTCTTGACGATCGCGGCGGCCGGCGTGCCGACGAGCTTCTCGGCGTCGAAGACCTGCTCCTTGGTGGTGATGTCGTCCGACGATCCCGCCAGCAGGTAGACCGGAACCGTGATGTCGGCGAGCGACAGCTTGCGGCCGAGGCCGACGAAGGTGCCCTTGGCGAAGCGGTTCTGCTTGAACAGCAGCTCGATCGCCTGGAGGTAGTAGACGCCCGGCAGGTCGATCGGGTTCTCGTACCAGCGCTCGAACTGCTCGGTGCGCTCGATGTAGGACTCGTCCTCGATGTGCGCGTAGAGGTCGACGTACTTGCCGAGGTACTGCTCGCCCGGGTGCATGTCCTTCCAGCCCGCCAGCATGACCTTGCCGAGCATGCGACCGTCGCCGATGCTCACCATCTCCCGATAGGCGCTCATCGGCAGCCGATGGCTGAGCTTCTTGATCGGCCCGTGGCCGGCGTCGGTGTCGATGGGGGAGCCGGCGAGCACCAGGCTCCTCACCTTGGCCGGGAAGCGCGCCGCGTACATGGCGCACATCCAGCCGCCCTGGCACAGGCCGACGAGGTGGACGGCGCTACCGAGATCGTCGACGAGGACGTTGATCTCGGCGAGGTACTTGTCGATGTCGAAATTCGCCATCTGAGGCGTGGCGGCTTTCCAGTCGGTGACGAGCACGCGGCCGAGGCCGGCGCCGATGAGCGTCTCGACCAGACTCTGGCCCCTGGCGAAGTCGGCGATGGTGGAGGAGTGTCCCGCGTAGGGAGCGTCGACGATCACCGGCAGGCCGGAGGCGCCGGCGGCGGAGAAGTCCCTGACCCGCATCGTGTCGAGATCGAGGATCACGCGGTTTTTCGTCGCCCATTCGGGCGCCGGCGGTGCCGAGATTTCCTCCGCCTCGGACACGAACTGCATGTTGTCGCGCAGCAGCCTGAGCCCCTGCATGCCCATTTCGATGGTGGCGGCGTACGGCCAGAACCACGGAACGGAGTGTTCCCGTTTCGGCTGGATCGCCATGGTGTGCTCGTTCATGGTTGTCGTCCCGTCGGCACCGCGGCCTCGCCGGCGCCCACCATCCTCACCACGTGACGCGCGATCATCGCTTCCTCGTCGGTCGGGATCACCCAGACGGCGACGGCGCTGTCGTCGCTGCTGATCCGCGGACCGCCGCGCGCGTTTGCAGCCGGATCGATCGCGACGCCGAGCCACGCGGCGCCCTCGCCGACCGCGGCGCGGACCGCGGCGGCGTTTTCGCCGATCCCGGCCGTGAACACCAGCGCGTCGATGCCGCCGGCGGCTGCCGCCAGCGAGCCGAGCTCACGGCCGATGCGCTCTACAAAGAGGCCGATCGCCTCTTTGGCGCGTCGATCCTCGCTCGCCAGAAGATCGCGCATGTCGCCGCTGATGCCCGACACCCCCTTGAGCCCGCTGTCGTGATAGAGCATGGCCTCGACGTCGCCCGCCGACATCCCCCTCTCGCTGATCAGCCACAACACCAGCCCCGGATCGAGCTCGCCGGGCCGCGTCGCCATGACCAGACCCGACAGCGGGCTGAAGCCCATGGTGGTCGCGACGCTCCGGCCCGCGACCAGGGCGCACATGCTGGCGCCGCTGCCGAGATGGGCGACGATGGTGCGTCCGCGCGCGGCCTTGGCGTCGAAGCGGGGCAGCACCCCGGCGATGTACTCGTATGACAGGCCGTGAAAGCCGTAGCGGCGGGCGCCGGCCTCGCTCACGGCACGGGGCAGGCCGTAGATCTGCGCCACTTCCGGCATGGTGCGGTGAAAGGCGGTGTCGAAGCACGCCACCTGCGGCAGCGCCGGATAGTCCCGGGCGAGCGCCTCGATCGGTTCCAGATTGCGCGGCTGATGCATCGGCGCCAGCGGCACCAACGCGCGCAGCTTCGCGATGACGGCGGCGGTGACGGTGACCGGTGCGGTGTGTTCGAGGCCACCGAGGGCGACGCGATGGCCGGCGGCGCCGATGCCGCCCGGCCCGAAGCGCTCCTCCAGCCAGCCGATCAACCACACGATGAGATGATGAACCGTCGCCTCGCCGCCCTCGCCCCAAGATTTCCGCGCCAACGCCGTGCCGTCGGCGGCGCGCGCGTGAAAGCGCGGCGCCGTGCCGATGCCTTCGATCTCGCCCGCGATCAGTCGGTCCAGCAGCCCGTCCGCGGCCTCGAACACACCCACCTTTATGCTCGACGAACCGGCGTTGATCACCAGCACGCGAAATCGTTCAGGAGTTGTCTCCACGCTCATCGCCCTACGCCGGCACCGCCGCGGCGGTGTTCTTGCGCCGCGCATGCGCCATCAGCGCCGCCACCGCCGAGGAGGCAAGCCGCGTTCTCGGGCTGTCGGAGCGACTGGTGAGAATGAGCGGCACGCGCGCCCCGATGACGATGCCCGCCGCCTGGGCATCGGCGAAATACTCGAGCTGCTTGCTGAGCATGTTGCCCGCCTCGAGGTCGGGAACGACGAGAATCTCGGCCCGGCCTGCCACCTTCGAGTGGAGATGCTTGATCTCGGCGGCTCTCAGGTTGATGGCATTGTCGAAGGCGAGCGGCCCGTCGACGATGCCGCCAGTGATCTGACCGCGCTCGGCCATCTTGCACAGCGCCGCCGCATCGATCGTCGACACGATCTTCGGCGTCACCGTCTCGACCGCCGACAGGATGGCGACCTTGGGCGTGTCGATACCGAGCGTGCGGGCGAGATCGATGGCGTTATGGACGATGTCGACCTTGTCTTCCAGCGTCGGATAAATGTTGATGGCGGCGTCAGTCACCAGAAGCGTGTGCCGGTAGGCGGGCACGTCGAAGACGAACACGTGGCTGACCCGCCGGTGGGTGCGCAGCCCGGTCCCGTCGGCAAGCACCGCATGCATGAAGTGGTCGGTATGCAGGCTGCCCTTCATCAGGGCTTCGCACGAGCCGTCGCGACACAGCGATACCGCCCGCGCCGCCGCCTCGAGATCGGTCTCGGTGTCGACGATCGGGAAACGCGCGATGTCGCGTTTGAGACCGGCGGCAAGCTGCTCGATTGCGGTCCGCGGCCCGACCAGGACGGGCTCGATCAATGCCTCGTCGGCGGCTTCGAGGGCGCCCAACAGCGCCACGTCGGAGAGCGGATAGACCACCGCCGTCTTGATCGGTTCGAGCGCCTGGCAGGCGTCGATGAGCTTGGCGAAGACGTGATGGTGATGCGGCATTTGCTGGTTCCTTGCATGCGACGGCCGCCGTCTGAGGATGGGCGAGCCTGCCCGGATGACGTCGGTCGCCGATTGACCTAGGTCAACTGTGCGCGCCATGGAGAGGCCGAGACCCTGCGACATTGCGTTTCGGCAATCGGGCGGGGCGACCCGGCTCGGTGACTTTTCGGGCAAGCAGGTGGAACCCCCGGGCGAGCGGCGCGCGTCGAGCACGGCGAGCGGCGATTGGCGGCGACCAACGAGGGGATTTGCGTCATAATGGCGGTTCCTTCGCCGTACGAACCATAGTTGTCGCGTCCGTGCTCGCAGCGATCCGTTCCGAAGCCGCATTCATTGTCACGGCGTTGTCCGCCGCCGTGCTCTACACCGTCGGCAAGAGCTGGTTCGACGATCTCGGTAATCCGATTTTGCTGGCTGCCCTGTTCGTGTGGCTCTTCGGCACCATGCTGTGGAGTTCGTTCGCGGCGGTCCGCCATGCGGACAGCCTGGCGGAACTGCTTGGCGAGCCTCTCGGTACCCTGATCCTGACGATTTCGATAATCAGTATCGAGGTCTCGGTCATCGCCGCGGTCATGCTCCACGCCGGCCCCAATCCGACGTTGGCGCGCGACACCATGCTTGCCGTACTCATCATCGTGCTCAACGGCATGGTGGGGCTGTCGCTGCTGGTCGGCGGCATTCGTCACCGCGAACAGAACTACAATCTCCAGGGCACGCGCTCCTACCTGAGCGTCATCGTCACGCTCGCGACCTTGTCGCTGATCCTGCCGCGCTTCACGACTTCCACCTCCGGACCGACCCTGACGACGGTGCAGGGCTTGCTCTTCGCTGCGATCACGGTCCTGCTCTACGCCACATTCCTTGCCATGCAGACGGTGCGTCACCGCGACTATTTCATCGTTCGTGGCGAGGGCTCCGACGAGTTGGAACACGGCGCGCACGACGGCGCACACCGCTCGCTGGCGCCACGATCGGTCCCCTTTCACGCCGTGTTTCTTCTGCTGACGCTGATCCCGATCGTGCTGCTGTCGAAGAAGCTCGCGATCGTCGTCGACTACGGCACGGACGCACTCGGATTGCCGGTGGCGCTGGGGGGCGTTCTGGTCGCGATCCTGGTGCTGTCGCCCGAGGGCCTGGCGGCCTTCGAGGCGGCGTCAGCCAATCACCTGCAGCGCGCGGTGAATATCTGCCTGGGCTCGGCGCTTGCCACGATCAGCCTGACGGTGCCCGCGGTCGTGGTCATCGGATTGATCAGCGGCATCCACGTGGAATTGGGCCTCGGCCCGACGGAGATGGTTCTTCTCGTTCTGACGCTCGTCATCAGCGTGCTGACGTTCGGCGCGGTACGCACCAGCATGCTTCAGGGCGCGGTGCATCTCGTGGTTTTCTTCGCCTACATCGTCCTGATCTTTCAGCCGTGAGCGGTGTCGCCTGCCGGTGACGCGGCGATGCAAGGCGCGATTCGGATGGCGCCGCCCGGCCAGCGACCTAATGGGCCGCGTGCAACGGACTGACGGTCGGCACAGGCGGGATCATCGCCCGCTCGCCCGGCGTAATCGCATTCGGGTCGAGCAGCGGTCCCCAGTTGGTCCGCTTGGCCATCTGATCCCGGTTCGCCTGCGAGATGAAGGAGCCGGCGTTCGCCGGCTGCCAGCCGCCGCCCAGCCCCTTGTAGACGGCGATCAGGTTCGTCATCACGTCGGCGCGCACCTGGGCGAGCCGTTCCTGGGTGCGCAGAACGGCAGTCTCGGTGTTGAGCACGCGCGAATAGTCGGCGGTGCCCTGCTCGTACTGGTCGAGCGCAATGCTGGCGGCCTTGCCCGCGGCCGTGGAGGCACGGGCGAGATACAGAACCTGCTGCTTCGCCTTCAGGAACGCCGTCAGGGCGTCCTCCACCTCGCCGTACGCCTTCAAGACGGTCTGCTGATAGTCAACGATCGTCTCCTGGTAGCGGGCGTCGTGGACGCGCACGTTGTTGCGAATGCGACCGTAGTTGAGGAAGTTCCAGGAAATCCCGGGATTGACGAGGCCGGCGAGGCTGTTGCCCGTGAACAGGTCGGCGAAATTGGACGCCTTGAAACCGATCTGGCCGGTGATGCCGAACTGTGGACGCAGATCCGCCTCGGCGACGCCAATCTGGGCCGCTTGCGCCACCGCGCGCATCTCCGCCGCCCGAATGTCCGGCCGGCGCCTCAGCAGGTCGGCCGGTATGCCGACGGCGATCTTGGCCGGCGGGCGCGGGATCGCGTGCGGGCGGCGGACCGCCGCATCGACAGTGCCCGGCGGGATGCCGAGGAGCACGGCGAGCGCGTTCTCCGCCTTGGCAAGATCCGCCTCCAGTGCCGGGATCTCGGCCTTGGTGTTGTTGAGCAATGCGGTTGCTTCGTCGACGTCGAGCTCGGTGGTCACACCGTCCTTGAATCGTGCTTCGGTGATATTGAGGCTGTGCGTCTGGGTGGCCACGTTCGCCCGCGCCAGCGCCAGCTCGGCCTGCAGCTCGCGGATCGTGACATAGGCGGTGGCGACATCGCCGATCAGCGTCACGCGGACGTCGTCGTAGTTGGCGATGCGGACGATAAGATCGGCGGTTGCGGCCTGGATGCCGCGGCGCACCTGACCCCAGAGATCGAGCTCCCAGCTTGCATCGAAACCGGTCGACCACGTCTCGAAGGTCGGATCGAAAGTTGGATCGAACTTGTTTATCTCCTTGACCACGCCAAGGTTCTTGGAAAGCCATTCCTTCTTGTAGTCGATGCCGACCTTCTGGCTTTGCGGAAACCGGTCGCCGAGAACGATGCCGAGTTGAGCACGCGCCTCGAAGATGCGGATGGCGGCGATCTGAAGGGTGAGATTTTGCTGGAAGGCGGTTTCTACGAGCTGATCAAGAACGGGATCGTTGAGCAGCGTCCACCATTCGACCGACGGCTGGCTGCCCTCGCTGACACCGGGATCGGCGGCGGTGGTCCACGCGGCCTTCTGCGGCACCGGCGGCAACAGGAAATCCGGTCCGACGATCGCGCAGCCTGCAACCAGTGAGCCGGCAAGGACGGGCAACGCGTAACGGCAGGTAGCCGCGAGCATGCCGGTAGCCATCCTGAACCCCCGTCGCCTGTCCCGCTCCCCCGGACCGGCATTCACGAACTGTAACACAGCAGACCGCCGCGTCCGTCCCCTTTTGCGCGGGATCACAGATCAAGCGGGAAGATGAAGTTGGCCCAGCTGTAGAGGCGGATGTTGATGCGCCGCAGCAATTCAAAAGCCGCACTGCGGCCGGTGTAGATCGCAATCGCTCCGTGCGCTCCGGCCGGCAGGAAAGCGTTCGGGTCGTCGAAACTCACCTGAACGGCGAATTTGCCTTGCAGCTTGGGCAGGATGAAGTCCGGTATTCGGCCGGAAGGGACATACTGCCCCTGTCCGGTTGCCCACCAGATCGCCTCGACCTTGCCCTCGAAAATCTTGCCCGGGTCGATATCGAGAGCCATCTCGACGGACTGGCCGGGATGCACGAACTTTATGTGCTCCTGGAAGAACGCGCCCAGCATGTAAGGCGGATCGTCGGTGACGAAGCCGGCGATGGCGCCGATGCGGAAGTCGCCGACGACGAGGCCGGGCTGGGCCTGCTGGGAGACGATGTAGCCGTCGGCGGGTGCGACAATCGTCGCCTGGTCGAGATAATACTGCGCCTGGGCCACCTCGGCTTTCGCTTGGGCGACGCTGGTGTTGACGCCGTCGATGTTGCTGTCCTTGGCCAGTTGCGCCTTTTGCAGGGTTGCCTGAGCCGCGCCCAGAGCCGCGGTGTCGGCCTCCACCTGGGCGTTCCACTTGTCCACGTCTTCCTGGCGGGCGCCGCCTTGCGTCGACAGGCTCGTATAGCGCCGCTGCTGCGCTTTGGCGAAGGCGAGTTGCGCTTCCGCCTGGGATTGTTGGTCCCGTGCCGCCTGGACGTCGGCGTCGAGAATCTTGAGATTCTGTTCGGCGGCGGCGAGCTGCGCCTTCGCCTCGGCCAGTTTCTGATCGTAGATGGTGGTGTCGAACTTGTAGAGCGGAGTGCCTTTCTTGACCGGCTGATTGGCCTTGACCAGAACCTCATTCAGCAGCGTCGGGCCCTCCAGCCGCGGCACGATCTGGATGGTGTTGCGGATGAGATGAGCGTCGATCGTATAGGGCGCATTGAAGCGAAGGCCGATCATGAACATCAGCAGCAGATGGAAGCCGATCCAGAACGAGACCACGCCCCAGACGATGTTGAATCGCAGCCATTTGAAGCGGAAGAAGACCAGCCATACGATGACGACGTAAACGACGGTGATGGTGATTGCCATTCCCATCGCGCTTGCCCGTCGTTATCAGGCTTCAGGAGCGCGGCCGCGCACGGTGGTCGGTCGATCGACCTCGACCCGCGCCGGTGTGCCGTCGGCGGTCAGCCTGGCGATCTCCTCGTCGATCGCCTTCTTCTCGGCGTCAGGAAAACGCCGGATGTCGATGGTCAGCGAATCGTGGAACGCCCAGATGAAGGCGTGGATCCACGGGATCACCGCAAGCGCCCCCGCCCATCCCATGATCTTGACGGTCTCGGCATGTGGGTGACGGCGTTGGATGGCGATCTTGCCGGGCAGCCCAAGGATCCAGATGATGATTGAAAAGAACGCGATGACCGCCACCAGCAGGAAGGCGAACATCAAATAGGTGTAGCCGTCGATAGGGCCGGGGATGAGCCCCGCATCGGGGGGAAGTTCCCTGATCATCGCTGGCGTCGCCCCTCGTGCGCGTCGATTCCCCAATCTAGCTCAATGTTGGCGACGCCGTGAATCCAATGATCGTCAAAGCCTGCCGCCACGCGTGAGAAGGCCACCGGATTCGCCCCCCCGACAGGCGCTCGGGCGGGTTGCTTTCGGAATGATAGCCTCAATTGGCGGGCGATCAAATCCGCAAACGCGGGCCCGTGTTCGGTCCGGCGGATCGATGCAAGCCGTCGCTATGAACGCGATTGACATTCCGATCCCCCGGGCCTCATGAACGTTCTGCTTGGAATCACTTCCGGCGACGGGAGGGGCGTCCAATGATGACCGTGACATACGGCCTGCTTGCCATCGCCTGCTTCATTCTGTGGCGGCGGGTCCGCTGGGGCTGGACCCTGGTAATGGCGGCGCTGGTGCTCGGCATCGTCGTGTTCGCGCGGGACGTCGATTTCTCCAGTAATCTGGGAATCCAGCTGTGACCCGCGAGGACGGACTTTCGCCCGACCTCGCGCGCATCCTCAACTTCCTCGGGTTGCTGGCAATGATCGGGGTGCTGCTCGGCGCCTATGTCTACCAGTTCTCATACCGCGAGCTTCCTTGCACGCTCTGCCAGCTGCAGCGCGTCGGCATGCTGGCGGTCGCCTTTGGCGCGGCGATGAACGTGGTGCTCGGGCCCGATCCGCGCCACTATGGCGTCTGTTTGATTTCCGCCGTGTTCGGACTCGGCATCTCGATCCGCCAGTCACTGCTGCACATCAATCCGTTCTTCGACACGACAAGTGGCCAGCCGAGTCTGGTGGCCACTACAAACCCGCCGTTCGGCCAACCTGTCATGGGGCTCCATCTGTACGTGTGGGGCATTGTGCTGTTCGCGACGGTGATCATCGCGGTCGGCGTCGTGCAGCTGTTCAGGGGTCAGTTCAGGGCGGTCGATGGACCCGACCGCTTGCGTCGCCTGGCCAACGTGGCCGTCGGCATCC
>CAZSWL010000171.1:0-5475 GCA_964610725.1 uncultured Bauldia sp. | reverse complement strand
CGCCAAGGCCCCAAAGGGCCTCGTCGGCAATCGCGTTCCGCTTGCCAAGGTCTCGGTGGGCGCGACCCACAACGCGCTGATGGCCGCCGTGCTCGCCCGCGGCGAGACGGTGATCGAGAATGCGGCCCGCGAGCCCGAGGTCGGCGATCTCGCCACCTGCCTCGTCGAGATGGGCGCGAAGATCGAGGGCATCGGCACCTCCACCTTGCGGATCCAGGGCGTGCCCTCGCTCCATGCCGCCGAGCACGCCGTCCTCGCCGATCGTATCGAGACCGGCACCTACGCCATGGCGGCGACGATGACCGGCGGCGACGTGTTCCTCGAAGGCGCCAGCCCCGCGATTGTGGAGAAACCGCTGGCGGTGCTGAGCCAAATCGGCGCCGAGGTGACGGCCACCAATTCCGGCATCCGGGTGAGGCGGAACGGCAACGGCCTTGCCCCGGTCGAGGTGACCACCGAGCCTTTCCCCGGCTTCCCGACCGATCTCCAGGCACAGTTGATGGCACTAGTCAGCCGTGCCGACGGTGTCTCCCGCATCCGTGAAACCATCTTCGAAAACCGCTTCATGCACGTCCAGGAACTTGCCCGTCTCGGCGCCGACATCCATCTCGACGGGCAGGTGGCGACCGTCACCGGCGTCGGCCAGCTGAAGGGCGCCCAGGTGATGGCAACCGATCTGCGCGCGTCGGTTTCGCTGGTCATTGCCGGCCTTGCCGCGGTCGGCGAGACAATCGTCAACCGCGTCTACCATCTCGACCGCGGGTTCGAGCGGATCGAGGAAAAGCTCGGCGGCTGCGGTGCGGCAATCGAACGTCTGAGCGGCTGAACCCGGCGGCCGCCGGGAGTTGCACAGACCGTACCCGGGCATTACCTGTGGCGGCATGAGCAAGGCTGGTGACGCACTGCGACTGGCGGCGATCGACGAGGAAGACCTCGCCGTCGTGTCGGCCCACGTCCAGGACGCGGTCCTCAAGGTCGGTGACATGGTCTACCTGCCCAAGGAACGCCGCTTTGCCGTCGCCATGAACCGTTTCGTCTGGGAGAAGGCGGCGGATGGCAGCCGCCGCGACTGCGAGCGCCGACGTTCGGTACTGATCCTCGATCGGGTGCTGTCGGCGCGCACCAGTCACATCGACCGCAGCCGTCGTGACGAGGTGCTCGAACTGCTCGCCGTCGATTTCAATGCAACCGATCCGCCGGCCGGATACGTGACCCTCTACTTCGCCGGCGGCGGCGCCGTTCGGCTCGCCGTCGAGGTGATCGAGGCCCGTCTCGCCGACCTTGGCAAGTCGTGGGTGACCAACGCCAGGCCCAGTCACGATCTTGCCGAGGGCGAGGTCAAACCCGGCGCCTGAGCCGAGCGGCGCCGTCAACCGGGAGGCGGCGCGTGGCCGTCAGGTTTGCTCACACCGACGCCGACTTCGAGGCGCGCCTGCAGGCGCTGGTCGCCGCCAAGCGCGAGACCGCCGAGGACGTCGCCGCCAGCGTGGGCGGCATCGTCGACGACGTCAGGACGCGCGGCGACGAGGCGCTGCTGCGCTACACCGAGCAATACGATCGTCTGTCGCTTGCCGCCGACCGGCTGGCGATCAGGCCGCAAGAGGTTGCCACAGCGGAAGCGGCCGTCCCCTCGCAGCAACACGCCGCCCTCGTGCTCGCCCGCGACCGCATCGCCGCCCATCATCGTCGCCAGTTGCCCGCCGACGATCGCTACACCGACGCGCTCGGTGTCGAGCTCGGCACGCGATGGACCGCCATCGAGGCGGTCGGCCTCTACGTGCCGGGCGGAACCGCCGCCTATCCCTCCTCGGTGTTGATGAACGCCGTGCCGGCGAAAGTCGCCGGCGTCGAGCGCATCGTCATGGTGACACCGACGCCGGGCGGCCAGATCAATCCGCTGGTGCTGGTTGCGGCCAGGCTCGCCGGGGTCGACGAAATCTATCGGGTCGGCGGCGCCCAGGCGATCGCCGCCCTCGCCTACGGCACGCAGACCATCCGCCCCGTGGCCAAGATCGTCGGACCGGGCAACGCTTACGTGGCGGCGGCGAAGCGCCAGGTGTTCGGCACGGTCGGCATCGACATGATCGCCGGTCCGTCGGAGGTGCTGGTGGTCGCCGACGCCGACAACGACGCGGACTGGATCGCCGCCGATTTGCTCGCCCAGGCCGAGCACGACGCTGCCGCCCAGGCGATTCTGGTGACAATCTCGGCCGAGCTCGCCGACCGTGTCGGCGAGGCGGTCGAACGCCAGCTGGCGACCCTGCCGCGAGCCGAGATTGCGCGGGCGAGCTGGCGCGACCACGGCGCCATCATCACCGTCGGTTCGCTCGGCGCCGCGATGGACGTCGCCAACCGCATCGCGCCCGAGCACATCGAGCTCGCCGTCGCCGAGCCGGAGGCCCTGCTCGTCCGGCTGAGGAACGCCGGTGCCGTCTTTCTCGGCCGCTATACGCCCGAGGTGATCGGCGACTACGTCGCCGGCTCCAACCATGTCCTGCCGACCGCACGCTCGGCGCGCTTTTCTTCCGGCCTGTCGGTGCTCGACTTTCTGAAGCGCACCTCGCTGCTCAAGCTCGGGCCCGACCAACTCGCCCGCCTCGCCGGGCCGGCCATCACTCTGGCCACAAGTGAAGGTCTTGCGGCCCATGGCCGGTCGGTATCGATCAGGCTCAACCGCCCGGAGGGACGTTGAGCAAGGGTGAGGCGACCCAGCCGCGCGGCCGACTGGTTGCCGTCGAGATCGACCCGCAATCGATCGCGTCGCGACGCTCCTTCATCGATGACGAGCGGGCGATCGCGATCCGCGACCTGATCGCCGACAACGTGTTCGCGCCGATCGGCCGCTCCGGCGATCGCTTTCGGCTCCGCCTTTCGCTGGTGGACCGCAAGCTGGTGCTGGAGGTCGGCGACGCGGACGGCGGCCGGCCGGTCCGGCACATCATGTCGCTGACGCCGTTGCGGCGGGTGATCAAGGATTATTTCATCGTCTGCGACGCCTACTACGCCGCCGTGGGCAGCGCCAGCCGCGCCCGCATCGAGGCAATCGATGCCGGCCGCCGCGGCCTCCACAACGAGGGCGCCGAGATCCTGCGCCAGCGTCTTGGCAACAAGATCATCGTCGACATGGCGACGGCGCGTCGCCTGTTCACACTGGTCGCGGCGCTGCACTGGAAGGGCTGAGATTCGGTTCCATTTCCGGGCATAATCCGCTACCGTCCGCGCCGCCGTCGACCGGTTGGTTGAAGGGACTCAATGGCCAAGGAAGAAATCATCGAACTGCCCGGTGTCGTTACCGAACTGCTGCCCAATGCGACCTTTCGCGTGAAGCTCGAGAACGACCATGAGATCATCGCCCACACCGCCGGCCGCATGCGCAAGAACCGCATCCGGGTACTGGCCGGCGACAAGGTGCTCGTCGAAATGACGCCCTACGACCTCACCAAGGGCCGCGTCACCTATCGCTTCAAGTGAGCCGCGGCGACGGCCGCGCCCCCTACGAACACAAGCCATGGCTGGACGCGTCAAGCTGGTTCTTGCATCGGGCTCGCCGCGCCGGCTGGCGCTGCTTGCCCAAGTCGGCATCGAACCCGACCGGTTGATGCCGGTCACGGTCGACGAGACGCCGCGCAGGAAGGAGACGCCGCGCAATCTCGCTCGGCGGCTGGCGCGCGAGAAGACGGAAGCGGCGCTGACGACGCTGAAAAGCGAGCCGGACCTTGCCGACGCGCTCGTCCTCGCCGCCGACACTGTCGTCAGCGTCGGCCGGCGCATCCTGCCCAAGGCCGAGCAGATCGACGAGGCGGCAAGCTGCCTGCGGCAACTGTCGGGCCGCTCGCACCGGGTGTACACCGCGCTTTGCCTGGCGACGGGCAAGGGTCACGTGCGCCGCCGTCTGATCGAGACCCGCGTCCGCTTCAAACGACTGTCGCGCGAGGACATCGAATCCTACCTCGCCTCGGGCGAATGGCGGGGCAAGGCGGGCAGCTACGCCATCCAGGGGATTGCCGGCGGCTTCGTGGTCAAGCTGATCGGGTCTTACTCGGCGGTCGTCGGGCTGCCGCTGTATGAGACGCTGACGCTGCTCGCCGGCGAGGGCTATCCGGTCCATTTCAACTGGCTCAGTTCCGGCTAGGACGATGGCGTCCGAGGACAGTCGCGCGCGAGCGAAACCGAGCGGCGAGGTGGTTCGGCTGCAGCCGCCGCGCAAATGCCCGGTCTGCGGCAAGGATGCCAGTCGCGCCCACCACCCGTTCTGCTCGCGGCGTTGCGCCGACATCGACCTCAATCGCTGGCTCACCGATGGCTACGTCATTGCCGCCGCCGAATCCGACAAGCGCGGCAAGACCGACGATGACGACTGAGGCGAAGCCGGTCGCCTTCGAGGTACGCGGTCACGGCCGGGTGTCGGGGCTGTTGGCCGTCCCGCCAAACGCTCGCGCCCTCTACGTGCTCGCCCACGGCGCCGGCGCCGGCATGGCGCACCCGTTCATGGCGGCCGTGGCGGCCGGGCTCGCCGCGCGCGGCCTCGCCACCCTGCGCTATCAGTTCCCCTACATGGAAAAGAAGAGCCGCAGGCCCGACCCGCCCGGCGTCGCTCAGGCGACGGTGCGCGCCGCCGTCGCCACGGCCGCGCGGCTGCGGCCGCATCTGCCGCTCTTCGCCGGCGGCAAATCGTTCGGTGGCCGCATGACCTCAGCGGCTGCGGCGGCGGAGCCCCTCACCGGCGTTCACGGCATCGCCTTCCTCGGCTTTCCGCTGCATGCGCCCGGCAAGGCCGACGACAAGCGCGGCGATCACCTCTTCGCGGTCAACCTGCCGATGCTGTTCCTGCAGGGCACCCGCGATCAGTTTGCCGATCTGGCCTTGCTGGAGCCGTTGGTCAAGAAGCTGGGGGCGCGCGCCCGCCTTTGTCTGATCGAGGGTGGTGACCATTCGTTCCGCGTGCCGGCGCGCACCGGCCGCAGCGAGGCGGACGTGCGCGGCGAACTCGCCGACCGACTGGTCGAGTGGGCGGACGCGGTGTTGGCCGGCACGCGGTGAGCCGGGGCGGGCATTGCCGCTGCCCCCCAGTTCGTGGGTGATCGTTGATGCAACGCAAGCCAACTGGACACCCGGCGGCCGGTTCAATATAACCGCCGACGCTTCGCGGGACGGCCATGCCGCCGTTCTCCGGCCGGCTCAGCCCAGGTAGCTCAGTTGGTAGAGCAGCGGACTGAAAATCCGCGTGTCGGTGGTTCGATTCCGCCCCTGGGCACCATTCATTTTCAATGGCTTAGGTCGGAAGTGCCGTTCGATTGGCGCGACCTCTGAATCTTTTTGCGGCGGGAACTGCGCCCAAGGACAGCACGATCTGGCTTGTCAGCCGGATATGTTTCGCCATCAATTGCTGAGCTGCCCATGCATCTTTGCGTATGACGGCATCGACGATTGCCTGGCACGCCGCATTGCGGTCGATCTCAGGCGCCCCGATCCAGC
>CAZSWL010000170.1:0-2511 GCA_964610725.1 uncultured Bauldia sp. | reverse complement strand
GTCAGCCCCGTCAGGCAGCATCCCGCCGGTCGGCATTTTACAGGCCGATCCCTTCATCAGTACAAAGCCGGGCTTCTCACCCATGAAGATTTCTCCGGAAAGATTCACGTACGCAGGTGCCGCCTCCGATGCCCCGAATGTGTCCGCCGCCCTGACAGCGTAGCCGTCTACGGTAGAACGCGCAAATGCCGGAAGGTCCTCGGGAGAAACAATGTCCCTGGAAGTCACCATTCCCAGTGTCTCTTCAACGGGCAAAAAGACCTCCCGGGGGACTTTAAGCGGCAGGAGTTTCAGAATAAGGCCGAGGGCCTCCCCGGCCTGCATAAGGTCCTGTCTCCCCAGCATGTCTTTCATCGTTTTTATTATAAAATATGCTTATCCGGTTTATACAGCACGTTGTCATTCCCGCAAGTGAAGCGCGCCTGCCGGCTGGCAGGCAGGTCGGGAATCCTTCCGAAAACAAAGAAAGATTCCGGGCAAGCCGGAATGACAGATAAGAAGAATTCTGTATTAACCGGATAAGCATGTTACAAAATGTTGATCTCCGTTAATGTCGAAAATATATGAAGTGCGGTCTTTGCGCGAGACCGGTTATTTTGTCCCGTATCGAGTAGGCGGGGGCCTCACGGCCCCAGCCTCTCACACCACCGTACGTGCCGTTCGGCATACGGCGGTTCATATAAGTCCATTTAGACGACGGTGTTCCGTAATGAGGCTCAGGAGTCCCAAAGATGTGAGCCATTTGGTGGGGACGGCGGCATTCATATGCGATGCCCCGGCGTTCCACCATGGGCCGCGGCCATTAGTAGCCGATTCCCAAGCCCTCGCCTTGTCTATTCCCAGTTGAATCAGTTTCCTCGCTCTGGTCTTCGGCTTCTTCCACTGCTTCCAAAGTATGCGCCGCAGCTTCCGTCGTATCCATCCGTCCAGTTCCTCGAAAACTCTCTTCACCTGAGATAACCGGAAGTACCCTATCCAGCCCCGCAGAAACAGGGTGATTTCCCCTATTACCGCAGACAGCTTTCTCCCTCGTCCTTTCCGCATTATTTCCCGCAGATGCCCCTTTGCGCGTTTCTCCGCGCTTGGCGACACCTTGAGTTTAGGTTTCCGTTCCGGCGTCATCGAGTAACCAAGAAACTCCCGTTTCCAGGGCCTATCGACAGCGCTCTTCCCTTCGTTCACCTTTAAGCGGAGCCGCTTCCACAGGTAGAGAGTAATAGATTTCTTCACCCTTTCCCCTGCCGCTTTCGACTTAACATAGGTGTTACAGTCGTCAGCGTATCGGCAAAACCGGTGCCCTCTCCTCTCCAACTCTTTGTCCAGATCATCCAGAAGGATGTTGGACAGGAGCGGAGACAACGGGCCTCCCTGCGGCGTCCCCTCTGTCCGCGCTTCCCCCACTCCTCCTACCATAACTCCGCTGGTAAGATAGCGGCGGAGAAGACGCAGTATCCTTTTGTCCTTTACCCGTCGCGCCACTCGCGCCATAAGCGCATCGTGGTTTACCCGGTCGAAGAACTTCTCAAGGTCGATATCTACCACATAGCGATACCCGGCTTCCATATACCCGCAAGCTGCCTTTACGGCTTGGTGGCAGCTCTTCCCGGGGCGGAACCCGTAACTGTTATCGCTAAAGTGCGGATCGAATAGAGGGGTCAGCACTTGCAGCAGGGCCTGTTGGATCAACCGGTCCAGAACAATGGGTATTCCCAAAGGCCGCCTCCCCCCGTCAGGTTTGGGTATTTCTACCCGCAATACCGCCGAAGGTTTATACGTTCCTTTGAAAAGTTCCTCCCGTATGCCGGGCCAATGCACTCTAAGATAAGGCGTCAGTTCCTCGACGGTCATCCCGTCTACTCCTGCCGCCCCTTTATTCGCGCAGACCCGGTTCAGGGCTTTCTTCATGTTCTCCGGTCGCACTACCTCTTCCATCCCTACCGTCACCTCTGAAGAGATGTCCTCCTTTGCTGCCATCGACGCTTGACGCTCTCTATTCATATTCTTGAGGATTCCGTCCTCTGCCTTCCGATAGCCCTCCGGCATCTCAGCCATCCTGTCTGCGCCTCCTTCGTCGTCTGAAACTCAGGTATCTCTTCGACTTACATGTTCGGGCCTTCATCGCCGTACGCAGCGACCACTATGCCCTCTGCTGACTTCTGCCTGTTTATCACACCGCCTCCTGGCGGTATTAGCACTATGCAGACAGACAGATCTCCCCGTGTATTGCGCACACACCTTCGCCCCATATACCCGTCGCATATACTCCCATGCCTTCCCGGATGACTATCGGGCTTTGAATCTTTTGGCCTTCTCGCCCAGACATGATTGCCTCATATGCGCTTCGTGTTCCTCGGGCCGGGGTTTTGCTTTCTGCTTCCTCCAGACCCCGCCTCGCGGCAGCAGCCCTTGCAGTTCGGCTAACGGTTCCCGTCATCAGGGTCCGTAGAGGACTTTCACCTCCAAGTATGTGCGCCCTGACGGGCGCACCAAAAAAAAGGCAGTCCCGAAATC
>CAZSWL010000169.1:0-6512 GCA_964610725.1 uncultured Bauldia sp. | reverse complement strand
TCGACCCGGCGCACCCGTTCCCGTTCATCCCCAACCTCGGCCTCACCGTCGCCCTGCAACTCGCCCGTGCCGTCAGCGGCCAGCGCATGACCGCGCTGCTGCGCATGCCCGGCACCCTCGACCGCTTCATCCGCCTGCCGTCGGCCAATGCCGATGTCGACCGTTTCATCAGCCTCGACCAGGCGGTCACCCTGTTCGTCACCCGCCTGTTCCCCGGCTACATCGTGGAAGGGCAGGGCGCCTTTCGCGTCATCCGCGATTCCGATATCGAGGTGGAGGAAGAGGCCGAAGACCTGGTGCGCTTCTTCGAGAGCGCGCTCAAGCGCCGCCGGCGCGGCTCGGTGATCCGTCTCGAGATCGAGGCGGCGATGCCGGAAAGCCTGCGCCAGCTTGTCGCCGAGGCGCTGGCGGCCTCGGGCGACGAGATCTTCCTGGTCGACGGCGTGCTCGCCCTCAACGACCTGTCCCAGCTTGTCGCCGTCGACCGCCCCACCCTCAAGTTTCCGCCCTACACGCCGCGCTTCCCCGAGCGCATCCGCGACCACAACGGCGATTGTCTCGCCGCCATCCGCGAGAAGGACATTATCGTCCACCATCCCTACGAGTCGTTCGACGTGGTGGTCCAGTTCCTGCGTCAGGCCGCCTCCGATCCCGACGTGGTGGCGATCAAGCAGACCCTCTACCGCACCTCCAACGACTCGCCGATCGTCAGGGCGCTGGCCGAGGCGGCCGAATCCGGCAAATCGGTGACGGCGCTGGTCGAGCTCAAGGCGCGCTTCGACGAGGCCGCCAACATCAAATGGGCGCGCGACCTCGAGCGTGCCGGCGCCCAGGTGGTGTACGGCTTCATCGAGCTGAAGACCCACGCCAAGCTGTCGCTGGTGGTGCGCCGCGAGAGCGGCCAGCTGGCGAGCTACGTGCACATCGGCACCGGTAACTACCACCCGGTGACGGCACGCATCTACACCGACCTGTCGTTCTTCTCGGCCGATCCCGCCATCGCCCGCGACGTCGCCCGCGTCTTCAACTACATCACCGGCTACTCCGAGCCGCAGACGCTGGAGCGGCTGGCCATTTCGCCGCATTTCCTGCGCAGCCGCATGCTGCAGCTGATCGCTGGCGAGGTGGCGCACGCCAGGGCCGGCCGGCCGGCGCAGATCTGGATGAAGGTCAATGCGCTGGTCGACAGCCAGATCATCGACGCCCTCTATGACGCCAGCCAGGCCGGCGTCGACGTCGATCTGGTGGTGCGCGGCATCTGCTGCCTGCGGCCGGGGATTCCCGGTTTGTCCGAGCGCATCCGCGTCAAGTCGATCATCGGCCGCTTCCTCGAGCACGCCCGCATCTACTGCTTCGGCAACGGCCACGGTCTGCCCTCGCCGGAGGCGCTGGTCTACATCGGCTCGGCCGACATGATGCCGCGCAACCTCGACCGCCGCGTCGAGGCGATCGCGCCGATCCTCAATCCGACCGTGCACGAGCAGGTGCTCGGCCAGATCATGGTGGCCAACTTCTCCGACAACCAGCAGAGCTGGCAGGTTCTGTCGGACGGCAGCTCCCAGCGCGTCGTGCCCAGGAAAGGCGAGCGGCCGTTCAACGCCCACGAGTATTTCATGACCAATCCCAGCCTTTCCGGCCGCGGCAAGTCGATCAAGACCAATCGGCCCAAGCCGCTGCGCCGCCGCGCCAAGCAGGGGTGAGCGACGTGGCGCTGGCGGAGCTGGCAGCGGTGGAGGAAGCCCCCGGCCGTCTGCCCGGGGCGGGCCCCGTCGCCATCGTCGACATCGGTTCCAACTCGGTGCGTCTGGTGGTTTACGAGCGGCTGTGCCGTTCGGCGACGCCGCTGTTCAACGAGAAGGAGCTGTGCGGCCTGGCGCGCGGCGTTGCCGCCGGCGGCCGTCTCGACCCGGAGGCGATCGCGGCCGCGCTCACCGCCATCCGCCGTTTCGCCGCGCTCACCGGCCAGATGCGGGTGTCGGCGGTGCATGTGCTGGCCACCGCCGCCGTCCGCGAGGCGTCCAACGGTCCCGAATTCATCGCCGCCGTGGAGGCGGCGACCGGGGTCAAGGCGGCCGTGCTCGCCGGCGCCGAGGAGGCGCGGCTTTCCGCCCTCGGGGTGATTTCCGGCTTTCGTGCCCCCGACGGGATCGCCGGCGACCTCGGCGGCGGCAGCCTGGAGGTGGTCGACATCCGCGACGGCAAGACCGGCGCCGGCGAGACCTTCCCGCTCGGCGGGCTGAGGCTCGAGCAGGCGGCCGAGAAGTCGCTCAAGAAGGCGCAGAAGACCGCCGCCGAGGCGCTCTCCGGCTCGGCCGTTCTGGCCGGCTGCCACGACAAGCCGTTCTACGCCATCGGCGGCACCTGGCGCTCGCTCGCCCGCCTCCACATGCGCCAGAAGGGCTACCCGCTGCACGTCATGCATCACTACGTGTTGGAGCCGGGCGAGGCCGCCGATTTCTGCCGCATGGTGTCCCGCCGCGACATCGATTCGATCGATTCGATCGAGGTGGTGTCGGGCAACCGGCGACCGCTGCTGCCCTACGGCGCGGTCGTGCTGGAGCAGGTGATCAAGCTGATGCGGCCGTCGGCGATCGTCATGTCGGCGCTCGGCCTGCGCGAGGGGTTGCTGTACGATCTGCTCAGCGACGAGCAGAAGGCGCTCGACCCGCTGCTGTCGGCCTGCGAGGAACTGGCCCAGCTCCACTCGCGCTCGCCCCGTCACGTGCGCGAACTGGCGCCATGGACCAAGACGGTGTTCACCGCCATCGGCCTCGACGAGACGCCCGAGGAGGCGCGCCTGCGCGAGGCCGCCTGCCTGCTCGCCGACATCGGCTGGCGCGCCCATCCCGAATATCGCGGCGAGCAGAGCTTCAACCTGATCGCCCACGCCGCCTTTATCGGCATCGACCACCCCGGCCGCGCCTATCTGGCGCTCGCCAACTTCTATCGCCACGAGGGGCTGATCGCCGAGGCGCTCTCCCCGCGCATCCGCGAGCTCACCTCGACCCGGCTGATGGAGCGCGCCCGCGCGGTGGGAGCCACGCTGCGGGTCGCCTATCTGATTTCCGGGGCGATGCCCGATGTCGTCAGCCGCACCCGCGTTGAAACGCGGGGCAAGGCGCTGACGCTGGTGCTGCCTGCCGACCTCGCCCCGCTCGGCGGCGCCCGCGTGCTGCGCCGGCTTGGCGTGCTCGCCAAGCTCGCCGGTCTCGAGCCGGCGATCGTGGTGGAGTAGGCGGCCGCCCTACTTGACGATCGTCACCACGTGATTGTCCTTGACGGCCAGCGCGATGCGACCGTGCTTCAGCTTGAGCGCCGTCTCGCCGAACAGCTCGCGCCGCCAGCCCGACAGCGCCGGCACGTCGGCCGCGTCGTCGGCGGCGATCGCCTCGAGGTCGTCGACGGTGGCGATGATTTTGGCGGCGACCCCGTTCTTCTGGCTGGTCATCTTGAGCAGCACCTTGAGCAGGTCGACGGCGGCGCCGTTGCCGTTGCTGGCCGGCCGGTGCTTGGGGATGCGCGGCAGATCGTCCTTGGGGATTTCGAGGGCGGCCTTGACCGCCGCCAGAATCTCCCCCGCCGCGCGCGAGCGTTCGAAGCCGCGCGGGATGGTGCGCAGCTGGCCGAGCGCGGCCGGGGTGGTCGGCTGCTGGGCGGCGATCTCGTAGATGGCGTCGTCCTTGATGACGCGGCTGCGCGGCACGTCGCGGTTGCGCGCCTCCTGCTCGCGCCAGGCGGCGACGGCGCGCATGACGGCGAGCTCGACCGGCTTGCGCACCCTGAGCTTGAGGCGCGTCCACGCCATCTCCGGCTCGAGCCGGTAGGTTTCCGGCGAGGTCAGCACCTCCATCTCCTCGCGCACCCATTCGGTGCGCTGCTGCTCGGCGAGACGGGTGGCGAGCGCCTGATAGACGTCACGCAGGTGGGTAACGTCGGCCATGGCGTAGTCGATCTGGCGCTGCGACAACGGCCGCCGCGCCCAGTCGGTGAACCGCGACGATTTGTCGATGCGCGCGCCGGTCAGCCGGTGGACGAGCTGATCGTAGCTGATGGCATCGCCGAAGCCGCACACCATCGCCGCCACCTGGGTGTCGAAGATCGGGTGGGGGATGAGGTTGCCGAGGTGATAGACGATCTCGATGTCCTGGCGGGCGGCATGGAAGACCTTGACCACCTTCTCGTTTTTCATCAGCCGAAAGAAGGCTTCGAGCGACAGGCCGGCGGCGGCGGCATCGACGATCACCGCCTCTTCCGGGCTTGCCATCTGGATGACGCAAAGCCTTGGCCAGAAAGTCGTTTCCCGCATGAATTCGGTGTCTACGGTGACCGCATCGAAGCGCGCCATCCGTTTGCACGCGGCGGCGAGGTCGGCGGTCGTGGCGATCATGGGCATTCCCTCCCTATAGCGGAGGCGGCGAGCCTTGTCGCTCTTGACGAAGCGGTTTGGCACAACGGCCCGCGAGCCTGGCCGAAAACCTTGACAAACGGCGGCTTGCGTGCGCTTGTCGCCGGCCTGAAAAGGGCCGTTTTCAAGGCGGAATCGGCCGATTCCGGCGCCGGGAATCCCCCATGCACCGCTACCGCACCCACACCTGTGGCGCTCTGCGCCCCGAGCACGTCGGCGAGACGGTGCGCCTGTCGGGCTGGGTGCACCGGTTGCGCTGTTCATCGGCGGTTCAGCCGTCCGAACGCAGTCTTGGATGGCGTGACACTGTGCGTCAGTATGGACGTAGCGGCAAGGAGACAAGGTGATGCCGAAGCTAGCCAATCGGGACGGTGGCCAGGCCGGGATTCGGTCGTTGATCCTCGCGGCGAGCGCGTTCGCAGTTGCCATGATGCTGGTCGGGACGATGACACAGGCCGTCGCGTTGGAAAGCAAATCGGTGCTCGACGGGATGGCGGCTTGCTACAAATGGTGCGATCAACACAACCCACCGGGCAACTCGCGCAACGTGTGCAAGAATAATTGCAAAAAGTATTGGTACTGTCACGGCAGCGATGCGTGGAAATATATGCTGAATTGCAAACACTATTCGGGCCAGAGCCTGACGGTCCAGCCGAACCCGCAGACGACCCCGCAGACGACGGTGAGCCCCAACGGCCCGCAACTGCAACAGGCGCCGCAGTAGCCGCACAACCGTGGTAAGCACAGCCTGGGCGACGCGTGGGCCGCCAAACGCCCAAGTATTCAGCCGTGATATTCGGCGTGTATGCGACTCCGTTGGTGGCGACTGCCGAGCCAAATTCGTCGCGCCCGGGGATGGGCAACTGCAACTCGGATCAACTGGGCGAGATCGCGAAGCGGATTCCTGAGCAGCTTTTCAAGCAGTGCCTCCAGAACGACGGGACGTTTGTCTGCGACGACAAGGGCTTCGCCTGCTGCTCGGAGTTCGGCTGCGCCTTCGACGGCGTATGGTTCCGGCGGCCGCTGCCGAAGTTCACGCCCAATTTCAACGGCGGTGGAACCCTCCAGCGATAGCCAGGCTGCGTTCGCCGGAGGCCGGACGGTTCCCGGCGGCCACGCGCTTTGCACGGATCGCCGATTGGGCTATTTGACGCGCGCGTCAGCAGGCCATGCCTTCAATCCCGGCCCTTCAGGAACCGTCCATGCACCGCTACCGCACCCACACCTGTGGCGCTCTGCGCCCCGAGCACGTCGGCGAGACGGTGCGCCTGTCGGGCTGGGTGCACCGGGTGCGCGATCACGGCGGGCTGCTGTTCATCGACCTGCGCGATCACTACGGCCTGACCCAGGTGGTCGCCGATCCCGATTCGCCGGCCTTCGCCGCCGCCGAGGCGGTACGCGCCGAGTGGGTCGTTTGCGTCGACGGCACGGTCAAGGCGCGCACCGACGACACCGTCAACCCCGGCCTGCCGACCGGCGCCGTCGAGGTGTTCCTGAGCGGGCTGGAGGTGCTGTCGGCGGCGAGGGACTTGCCGATGCCGGTATTCGGCGACGTCGACTATCCGGAGGACATCCGCCTCAAGTACCGCTTCCTCGACCTCAGGCGCGAGCAGCTGCATCGGGCGATCATGCAGCGGGCCGAGATCATCGCCTCGCTGCGCCGGCGCATGACCGCGGCCGGCTTCAACGAGTTCCAGACCCCGATCCTCACCGCCTCTTCGCCCGAGGGCGCCCGCGACTTTCTGGTGCCGTCGCGGCTTCATCCCGGCAAATTCTATGCGCTGCCGCAGGCGCCGCAGCAGTTCAAGCAGCTGATCATGATCGCCGGCTTCGACCGCTACTTCCAGATCGCGCCGTGCTTCCGCGACGAGGACGCCCGCGCCGACCGTTCGCCGGGCGAGTTCTATCAGCTCGATATCGAGATGAGCTTCGTCGAGCAGGAGGACGTCTTCAACGCGGTCGAGCCGATCTTGCGCGGCCTGTTCGAGGAGTTCGCCGGCGGCAAGCCGGTGACGCAGTCATTTCCGCGCATTGCGTACGCCGAGGCGCTGACCAAATACGGCACCGACAAGCCGGACCTCAGGAATCCGATCGTCATGGCCGACGT
>CAZSWL010000168.1:0-6046 GCA_964610725.1 uncultured Bauldia sp. | reverse complement strand
GGCTGGTCGACGACTAGGCTGGTCGTCGCCACGCGCGGGTCGCAGGCCATCGCCGACGCGCCGGTCACCGTCGCCGCCGCGCCCACCTGGGGCCTCGGCCGCGTCGCGGCGCGCGAAGAGCGCAGCCTCGACTGTCTGCTCGTCGATCTCGATCCGGCCATGCCGCAGGGCGAGGTCGACGAACTGATCGCCGAGATCGCAGTTGACGACGGCGAGCGTGAAGTCGCCTTTCGCGATGGCGGCCGCTACGTCAACCGGGCGGTACGCACGACCTTCGAACAGCTCGCGCCGGTCCCCACAGACAGGGCGGACGTCGGCTATCGGCTGGAAATCCCCTCGCCCGGCGTGCTCGACCGCCTGGCGCTGGTCGCGCGGCGACGGTCGCCACCCGGGCCCGGCGAAGTCGAGATCGCGGTACGCGCGGCCTCGCTCAATTTCCGCGACGTCATGAAGGCGATCGGCATCTACCCGTCCGAAAGCACCAATGACGATCTGCCCGGCGACGAATGCTCGGGCGTGATCACGGCAGTCGGCCCCGGTGTCGACCACCTCGCCGTGGGAGACGCGGTGGTCGCCATCGGTTCAGGTTGCCTCGCTTCGCACGTTACCCTGCCGGCGGGGCTGGTCTTCCGCAAACCGGAGCGTCTCGACTTCGAGGAAGCGGTGACGATCCCGGTGCCGTTCCTGACTGCTTGGTATGCGCTGCACGAAATCGGGCGGCTGCGGCGCGGCGAAACCGTGCTCCTGCACGCAGCGACCGGCGGGGTGGGCCTCGCCGCCCTGCAGGTGGCGCATGCTGCCGATGCCAGGGTCATGGCCACGGCCGGATCGCACGAGAAGCGCGAGCTGCTCGGCGGCCTCGGCGTCGAGCACGTGATGGATTCCCGCTCGCTCGCCTTCGCGGACGAGGTCCTCTCCGCCACCGGCGGACGCGGTGTCGATGTCGTGCTGAACTCACTGTCAGGGCGGGCGATCGAAAAAGGACTGAGCGTGCTCGCCCCGGGCGGACGCTTTCTCGAACTCGGCAAGAGCGACATCTATCTGAACACGCGCGTTGGCCTGAGGCCTTTCCGCAACAACGTCTCGCTACAGGCGATCGACCTGAGACAGGTCATGGACAACCGGCCGGAACTGGCAGCGGCGGCTCTCGGTCAAGTGCTGCGCCGCATCGAGAACGGTCGTTTCAGCGCGTTGCCGCATCGGGTCTTTCCCATGGGGCGGGTCGTCGACGCCTTCCGCCTCCTGGCGCAGGCGCGTCACATCGGCAAGGTCGTCGTCACCACCGGTGGTTCGCCGGTGACGGCGCTGCCGCTCGCCGAGCGCCGGCAGCCGGACCTTCGCGCCGAAGCGACCTATGTGGTGACGGGCGGGCTCGGCGGTTTCGGATTGGCCGTGGCCGATTGGCTTGTCGAGCGCGGTGCCCGCCATGTGGTCCTCATCGGGCGGCGCGGTGCGGCCAGCGAAGAGGCGCAGGCCGCGGTTGCCGCCCTGCAGGCGCGTGGCGTCGAAGTGGTGGTGGCCGCCGCCGACGTCACGTCACGCGAGGACATCGACCGCGTGTTTGCCGGCATCGCCCGCGACATGCCCCCCGTACGCGGCATCGTGCACGCGGCGATGGTTCTCGACGACGGCCTCGTCGCCCAGCTCGACGGCGATCGCATCCGCCGGGTGACGGCGCCGAAAGTGCTCGGCGGATGGCACCTGCATCAGCTCAGCCTGTCGCTCGATCTCGACTTCTTCGTCATGTTCTCGTCAATGGCCTCCCTGCTCGGCAACGCCGGCCAGGCAAACTACGTGGCGGCCAACCATTTCCTGGTCGCCCTCGCGCACCATCGGCGGCGGCTCGGGCTGCCGGCGTTGGCGGTCGATTGGGGGCGCATCGCCGATGTCGGTTATGTCGAGCGCAACGCAGAGGTGGCCCAGCACCTCGAGCGCATCGGTCTGCTGGGCATGCCGGTGGCGCGCGCGGTCGAGGCGCTCGGGCGGGCGATGATGTCGGGGGCGAGCCATGTGGGCGTACTCAGGGCAGATTGGCAGGCGCTGGCGAAGACCGCCGATGGGCGGGTGCCGCCGCGCCTGCGCGAGCTCGCCGAGGGTTCGGCCGGTCTTGCCGAGCGCGGCGAACAAGGGTTGCGCGAGACGCTGTTGGCGGCACCGGCGGGCGAGCGCCTCGATCTGCTGGTCACGATGCTGCGCGACCAGGTCGGCAGCGTGCTTAGGGCGGCGCCAAGCGATCTCGATGTCGACCGGCCGCTGACCGACCTCGGCCTCGATTCGCTGATGGCAATCGACTTGGTCAATCGCATCGAGAGCGCGTTCGAAATCGCCGTGCCGCGCGATCGTCTGTCCGCTGGTGCGACGATTGCCGGGCTGGCGGTGACGCTGCTCGAACTGATCGTGGGCGTCGGCGCGACGCCGGCTGCCCCGGCGACGGCGCCCGCGGAAACGGGTGCACCGCGGCAATGCCTGGTTCCGCTGCGTTCGGGCGGCGGGCGGCCGCCGCTGTTCCTCATCCATCCCACCGGCGGCGCGGT
Organism: uncultured Bauldia sp.; assembly: GCA_964610725.1. Classification (GTDB taxonomy): domain Bacteria; phylum Pseudomonadota; class Alphaproteobacteria; order Rhizobiales; family Kaistiaceae; genus JBBDMC01. The sequence continues at coordinate 3,512 of CAZSWL010000168.1, read as the reverse complement.
TGCCGGTTACGCCGCGCTGGTGGCCGCCCTTCCGGCAAGCCTGCCGGTCGTCGCCGTTCAGTCACGGGCGCTGGTCACCAAGATGGAGGAGTTCGCCGCCTTTGGCGCCATGGCCGAAGCGTATGCCGATCTGATCGCACGGCAACGACCGCAAGGAACGCTCCATCTTGGCGGGTTCTCGCTGGGCGGATTTGTAGCGCTGGCGGCCGCGGCGGTGCTGGAGCGCAGCGGTCGTGACGTGGCCATGGTCGCACTTATCGACAGCGACCCGGCGTGGGCGCAGGCGAGCCGGTCGCGCAGCGAACGGGTGCGTCGCGGGATCGAGGAAATGGCCGGCGGACTTGGCCGCGACCTCGGCCTGTTCGCCGGCGTCGACGACGCGGAACTTGCCGGTCCGATCGCGGCGCTGGCCGAAGAGCTGCTTGAGAAGAAATCCGAGGCGGAGCGGGTCGGCCTCATAACGACATGGCTCGCCAAGCACGGCCTCGACCACGGTGGGGCGGCCGAACAGATGCGACGCGCGGTTCCCATCATGATCCGTCATATCGCGTTGTTCGACGCCTACGAGCCCAGCGTCGTCCGGGCGCCGATCGTCAGCTGGCGAACGCGCGGCGGCCTTGATGCGACGGCAAGCTGGAGCGATTTCGCCGGCGGTGGCATCGACGAAGAACTGTTTGACTGCGGCCACTACGAGATACTGGTGCCGCCGATCGTGAGCCGGCTCGCCAACGCCCTCGACGCCGCACTCCTCGACGCCGACAGGGTCGCCCTGGCGGGTGAAGCCGCCGAAAAGGTCGGCGGCTTCACCCGATTACACCGAGCCGGCGCCAGAGCGGCAGCGCCTGGGCGCGGAATGTCTCGACCAGGCGGGCGATCTCGGCAAGTCCTTCGGCGTCGCGCTTGATCGGCTTGTCGCCGCGACGAACGACGCGGCCGGTTCCTTCAAGACGATCGAACATGAGGGACGCTACACTTTCGGAATCCGCCTGTGGGTTGTCGCAGACAAGTGGTGCGGCCAGCCGCTCGAAATAGGTCGTCGCGATCGCCGATCCGAGAGCAGGCGCCGCAACGTAGCGATGGGTATCGCCATGGAGCGCGGCGTCGAAGACGACCTGATTGAGCCGCCAGGCCGCCGTCGCATCGCCGGCGCCATCGCCGCGGGCAGGCATGATGATGCCGGCATGGACGAGGATTTCGGTCGTCGGGGCGACGTTGGCCTCGCTGACCCCGGCCGCGGTGGCGGCGGCGAGGAGATCGGCGGCGGTGGCCGGGCCATCCTGCAGCCGGTCGACGATGGCGTGCACGATCTCAGGCTTGATGGTCGCCTCGCCGGCGGGGATCGGCCATTTTTCCGGCAAGGGGTCGGGACGGGCGACAAGCGCGAAGGTGAGCCCACGCGACCGCCGCCGTGCCTCCTCGCCGCTCAGCCGCCGCGGTCCCTTGACGTAGACGTCGCGGCGGAACTGCTTGTTGAGCGCGTAATCCTTGAGGAGCTCGTGGAGGGCGACGTCGGGCATGGCGTTGACGTACTCGATCAGGTCCTGGGGCACGCACAGCGCCAGCCGGTTCTCGGCGATGTTCGCCGAGGCGACGAAGGTGAGCTTGGCTTCAGCGAGGGCGGCAAACGCCTGATCGACGTAGATCGGCTGCCAGTGGTCGTTGAGGTATTCGCCGACTAGGTAGGCGCGATCCTGTTTCTCCACAAAGTCGATGCGGCCCTTGGCCGTCGGGTTTTGGGTGATATAGGCCGCCGATTTGGCGGTCAGTTCCTTGAGGACCGCGAGGCCGCGGTCGAGGCGGGCGAAACTATCGCCGGTGCCGCGGTCGGCGAATTCCTTGAGGATGTGCTGAATCGGTGCCGCCGCCGCCCAGCCGGGGAGGCAATTGTAGCTGACGTAGGCGATGCCGCCCGGCACCAGCTTGGCGGCGAGGAACGTAATGATGTCCCGGCGCACCGCCTCCGAAACCCAACTGAAGACGCCGTGGGCGGCGACGATGTCGAAATCGGCGAGTTCTGGGTCGGCGGCGCGGGCGGCATCGGCGAAGGAAAGCTCGTGGAAGGTGACGTTGGCGAGGCTCGCCTCGGTGGCAAGCGCGCGCGCCTCGCCGACGTGGGCGGGATTGAAGTCGATGCCGACGAAATCGATGTCGGGATTGGCGGCGGCCAACAGCACGGTGCCGTAGCCGCGCCCGCAGCCGAGTTCGCAATAGCGCAGCCGGCGGTTGGCGGCGGGGCCGTCGATGCCGTTGACAGCGCAGATGTAGCTGAGGAAGGACGGCGCCAGCTCGCGGTAGAAGCCGAGCGTGTAGACGACGTCGCCGGCGTAGCCGGACATCCAGGCGGGTGTCATGGTGGCTCGGCCCCCGTCAGAGCAGCGTGGCGGCGACGGTAGCAGGCGGCAGCGGCGACGGCGAGTGGCCCGCGCGCCGACCTATCGCTTGAGAAACGCGGCGAGGTACGGCGCCCAGGCGGTGGAGCCCTGTGCCAGGAAATGGCCCTCGCTGCCGACCGGCGGCAGCAGGTGGTACTCGACGTTGCCGCCGGCGCCCTTGAAGGCCGCCGCCATGCGTTGCGAGAGAGCGGGCGGAAAGTAGGTGTCGTTCGCGGCATAGAGCCACAATGTCGGCACCCGGGCGGTGCGGCCATAGTCGCCGGCGGCGGCGACGAGGCGGCGGGGGGCGCAATTGTGCAGCGGACGGTCGCCGTCGCGGCCGCCGCGGCCGCCGGAGAGATTGATCACGGCGGCGACCGAAGGCGGGTTGCGGGCGGCGAGCGCCAGCGCCCCCCAACCGCCGGCGGAATGGCCGACCACCACGGCCCCGCTCGGCCGGACGAACGGCTGCCGCGTCATGAAAGCGATGGCGGCGGCGATAGAGTCGGCGGTGGCGTTGCCGGCGCGCCGATAGTTGGGGGCTATGCAGAAGCCCTCGTCCTCGAGATAGGGGCCGCCGGTCTCGCCGTGACCGGGGCGTTGCGGCAGCACGACAGCGTAGCCACGGGCAAGAAACCAGTTGGTGAGGTTGTCATAGGCCGGCATCGCCATGGCGCGGCGGCGCTGAAGGTCCTGTTCGGAGCCGTGGTTGATCACGACCAAGGGGAAAGGGCCCTGCCCCGCCGGCCGGAAGACGTAGGCGCGCATCAGAAGGCCCGGCCGCTGGGAGGGGATGAGCCAAAGCTGGCGGCGGGTGGTGACGTCCACGCTGCCTTGCGGGCCGGGCCGTGCGCTTGCGGCCCACGACGGCGACGGCAATGCGGCGAGGCCGAGCCAACCGGCGACCGCGCAGACCGCAAGAATTGCGATGGCGGCACCGCGGCAGGTCGTCATCGAGGCGCGGCTCCGCTTGCTCCGTTTTCAGCGTCGCCACAACCCTAGCAGACGGCGACGACGACCGCGATCAACGGCAAAGCCGTGTTGCATATTTGCTATGCCGGCCATGACTTTGACATGAGATGGCGTCACGCGACGTGTTGAGAACATTGCGTTTCTTGTCAGCCCGCCACGGCGGCGGGG